>CAYWMU010000218.1:0-4635 GCA_964459395.1 uncultured Bacteriovorax sp. | reverse complement strand
AATAGAGTCCTTTTTTTCTATAAGTCTAAAATGTCGTTGAATTTTGGTCTAAACGCACCGCATATGTCAACGAATGTTCCTACTTTACAGGGTAGACGAAATATAGTGAAAAAGTTATAAGACACCCTATGTCAAGAAGTCAGTCCCAGCTCTCTCTAACAACCGAGGAAATTTCCTCCCTTTTACGCGCCTTTCCCCAAGGTGTTGTAGGTGTTGACCTAGAGACCACTGGTCTTTCTCCCTTAGTGGATAAAATAATCGAGATTGCGGCCGTAAAAATTTCAGCCTCTGGTGAAGTTTCTACTTTTCACACCTTGATTAATCCACTGACCGATATTCCAGAGTTCACTATTCAATTCCATGGTCTTACAAATAATGATGTAAAAAGTGCACCCACAATAAAAAAGCCTCTAAAAGAATTTTGGCAATTTTGTGAAAAACTTCCCATGGTTGCTCATAACGCAAGTTTTGATCTGGGCTACCTTATTAAGGCCAGTCATGACTTCCTTTTAGATTTTCCTGTCGTAAACATTTATGATTCCTGCCGATTTGCGAGAGCCGTTTATAAAGGGAAAGATAAAACACCTACAAACTTCAAACTCTCAACTCTCTGTGATTTTTTCCAAGTTCCATTGCTTCACCATGTGGCCATTGAAGATACCTTTGCGTGTTTAAAGGTTTTTGCCCACTCTCTAAATAATGAAATCGATCTACAGTTAATGCTTGAACGCTCTTTTGTTTTTAGGCTTTCAAATTTCCAAAAAAGTGAATGCTTCAACTTTTCTACTCGTTTGAATGGGCTCAAGGACCTAGTACAACAAAAATCCTTAGTTACCCTAGATTATCGAGGAGCTTCAAAGAACGGAAAGCTTCGCCCAGTAAGACCAATCGGACTTATGCCCCTCCCACAAGGAGCAGTTTTGTTTGCCGAATGTTTGATTAGTGGCATGAATAAGTCTTTTCTGCTAAAAAAGATTAAAAGCTATTCTAAATTAGAGGCCAGTTATTGGCGCCCAGGAGTTTAATTGTGCTAACTCGATTTATTAATAAAGAAAACTATAAACAAAGATTTACTCAGTTTGTAATCCTTATGGCCCATCTCGCCCTCTTAAAATGGATTCTTTACACTCTTTATGAAGGCGGAGTTCTTCCTTTTAAAACTCTCATGCTTCACTTTTTAGGAATATCCGTCTCCGGAGCGCTTCTAATTAGAACATGTGCCTATATTTATAAGCGTCAGTATGAAAAAGAATTAGAAGCAGAGGCCACTCATCTTGAACAATTGGAAAACTGAGTTTCAAACTGCATTCAAAACTCTTCCTCCTCTCTATGAGTTTTTAGAATGGCCCCTTCCTGAGCGTTTACAGGAAGTGATCTATTCTTATAGCCTCTTCATTCCTAAAACTCTTGCCATTAAAATAAAAAAAGCAGGCCCCGACTCTGTTCTAGCGAGACAGTTTCTTCCAGATAGAATTGAACTTAGTAAGAAAGGATTCAATGACCCAATTGGAGATCGACTCCATTCTAAGGCGCCACAACTTATTCATCGCTATTCATCTAGGGCCTTGTTTACGCCGACAACTGTTTGCCCGGTACACTGCCGTTATTGTTTTAGAAAAAACGAACTCAACCAAGGTGAAGACTTCTTCAGCCCAGACTTTACAGAAACAATTGCTTATTTAAATGAGCATCCCGAAATCTCCGAAATTATTTTTACTGGTGGAGACCCTTTCACTCTAAGTGATGAAAAAATAGATTTTTATCTTCAAAGTTTCTCTCAAGTAGAGGGCCTTAAAGACATTCGTTTTCATACTCGCTATCCCGTGATCCTCCCTCAAAGAATCACTGATAATCTGATCTCTGTACTAAAAAAACACCAAGCTCATTTTCGAACTATCAGCATTGCTATTCACTGTAATCACATTTTAGAGATTGATTCAGATGCTAAAGAAAGTATCTTGAAGCTAAGGGATTTTAATCTTCTCTCTCAAACGGTCCTTCTCAAAGGCATCAATGATAACACGCCCGATTTAATCAACCTTTTTAATCAATTCCTTGAGTTGGGAGTGAGGCCTTACTATCTTCATCATCCTGATCAAGTTAAAGGTGGTCTTCATTTTTACTTACCATTATCTGAAGGCAGAAAGCTTTATCACTCCCTGAGAAATCTACTCCCAGGTTGGGCCCTTCCTCATTACGTTATCGACATACCTCAAGGTTATGGAAAGATTAATGCTCACAATCCTGAAAAGATGGATTATTCAGGAAACCTAATCGGTCTTTCTGGGGACATAATTTCCGCTCCCGAACCCAATTATTAATTTTTTTTATTTAAGTTAAAATAAATCATTATGAATACTCTCTTCAAGAGGGCCCAAAATGAGTCAAACGATTCTCATCGAGACAAATCAAGATCTTAAAAAACTTTTTTCGCTTAATCTTCAGACGTTCGTGGGTACTGATATTATCCATAGAGAAAACGCCGAAGATACCATCGCGCTTTTAAAGATTTTACCCCAGATCTCTTTGATTATCACTCGCGTTTCTGTTGATGATGAAGAAACAGCTAAAGTTATCTTCAATTACTTAAGACGTGAAGAACTCAACATCCCTCTGATTGTACTAGGAGCTTGCCCAGATATTGCTCATGAAGTTCTCTGTCTCGAGGATCCTATCAGTTGGGAAATTGTCATCAAGGAAGCCGCCAAGAAGCTTGGAGTTGTACTCGATACAACAAAAAAAATTAAGAGTGAGTATGTACCGGTCAGCCTTCATTATTTTTATGAAATAAACCGAACACCTTGTGATGTTTTTATCCGTATAAAAAAAGGTAGAGATGAATATCAGTTTGTGAAGCGAATCCATCAAAAGGATACTTTCGATAAAGAAGATATTCTGAAATATGAAAAACAAGGTTTAAAAGAGTTTTATATTTCTACCGAATATATTCAGTACTTCACAAACTTTGTGACTAATGAATTGGTTTCTAAACTTGAAGATGTTGACCTCTCGCTTGAAGAACGAATTCTCACAACATCTTATGCACATGAAATTGTGAGAGAACGTTTGCAACAACTTGAAATTGACCAGGCCTGCATCGAACTTTCAGAAACTTCAATTAACTCAATGGTAAAATCTGTTCGAAACTCTCCAGAGGTAGTCAATCTCTTGAAGTTTTTATTCTCTAATAAGGTTTCTTACGCTTACCAACAGGCCCATCTTCTGGCCCTTATTTGTCATTACATTCTCTCCAAGCAAAGTTGGTATAAGCATGAGCACTTAAGTATCTTAAGCTTTGTTTCATTCTTTGCTGATGCCACTTTGAAAACGGTTCCCCAAATGAGAATTTCTTCTCTCGAAGAGCTTGATAAAGCTGATCTCTCCGAAGAAGAAAAAGAACAGGTCATGTATCATGCTCGAGATGCAGTAAATATCCTTAGTATACATCCTGAAGCAACTGAATATATTAAAACTGTACTTTTGCAATCACATGGAACTTTAAATGGTGTCGGCTTCAATGAAGACCCACCTGAAGAGCTACACCCTCTCTCCAAAGTTTTCATCATCGCCGACCATTTCGTTAAAATACTTCTTAATCCAGAACTTCCTTCAACAAAAAAAGAAATTCTGTCTCTTATGTCGAAAAGATATAGTGGGAATAGTTATCAGAAAATTATGAAGGCGCTAGAGCAGAAATTTGTATAGAGTGAGAGTTTCCTCTCACCCTATTAAAGAAAGAAAATTATTTATCAAGAATGGCCATGTTACGAACTTTCTTACCAAAGAAAGCTTGTGGCAGAGATGGTTGAAAACCAAGGGCCGACTCTTTACGAGTAATACATTGTTTAACATCAGAGTATAGTTCTTCCCAAGTATTGTTGTGAGGGATGTTATCAAGCATACACTCATCCCAGTATGTATAAACGGTGTCAGTCGAGCAACCGAATGATGGTCTATCTTTGATTGCTGCAGTCATAATAACACGATTATCACGAGCAAGTTTTTCAATGAACTGGCCAGAGAAACAAGAAGAAATAAGAAGAACTGTAGGAGCTTCGCCACAAGTTGCATCTAAAATTTGTGAAAGCTGATCAGGAGTAATAGCTCCCTCTCTCCCTTCATAACCAGCACTCAAGTAGAAACCAAAGTTTTTGATTCCGTGAGAAGTCATGAACAGTAAACAGCCATCAACTTTTTGGTTAACTTTTAGGCCAACAAAAGCGCGAGCAATATTGTTAAGAGTCGCTAGCTTAACTTGTGGTGTAACAAGGTTTCTGTCACTTGTAAGGTGCGTTTGAAATTCTTGGTAAGCACCTAGCGTGTGGAATAATTCAGAGATAGCAATTCTTCCATTATCAAAGTTAGGAATCGAGTCGTCCCCAGAAATAAAAACAGATTTCCAATCAGCATGGGCGTTAAAAACAAAAACCATGGCCAGAAGTGTTAATAGCTTTTTCATTTAGTTCCTTTTTGCACAATTTTAGAAAAGTCCCTTCTGTTATCAAAAGGGACCTACAAAAGGAATCAAATAATGTGAAATTTTTATTGACAGCCTTCGTCCATTTCTTTAGACTCTACAACACTTTCATACTCATGCGGGAATAGCACAGTGGTAGTGCGTCTGCTTGCCATGCA
>CAYWMU010000217.1:2526-4651 GCA_964459395.1 uncultured Bacteriovorax sp. | reverse complement strand
TGCCGTTCTTTGTTATCGATAGAAAACTTGCTGTTTCGGGAGCTCAAGAGAAGAGTACATTCCTTTCAGCTTTAGAAAAAGCAATGTCTTAAAGTTGGCCAGGTCTTAGTCGATCAACCATCAATTGAATGGATTCATTACCTCTGAAGCGGTTGATTCCCACTGTAAATTGAACGATGAGACCATTGTTGTTTTGGAAAGAATAAAGTTCATCAGGAGAGGGCTCATTCCATTTTCCAATGTAGTTAAAACTTACTCCCTGAAGATTCTGTTTTGTTTTTTGCGAACTAAACATCCATCTCACGTGAAGATCTTTCATGATACGAAAACTTTGAATGGTAGCATTTTTCATTCTAAATACAGGACGCTCATTTCCGGGACCGAAAGGTTCAAGTTTTTCGAGATCTTTAACTAAGCTAGGAGAAATTTCTTCAAGATCAACATCAAGGTCAAAGCTATCTCCCTTCGTTCGAAGAGGTTCTGGAATAGAACGGAGTTGTTCATTCATTCGTGCAATAAAAGCATTCAGATTTTCATATGGCATAGAGAGCCCAGCAGCAGCTTTATGGCCTCCGAACTTTATAAAAAGGTCAGAGCAGTTCTGAAGAAGTTCAAAAATATTGAGTTCTCCTGCAGAACGTGCAGATGCTTTAATAACCCCATCTTCTTCAGCATTACTGAAAACAATTGCAGGTACACCGAAGGTCTCTACTAACTTAGAAGCAACAATCCCTATAACTCCTTCATGCCAATGAGGTCTATGAACGATGCTAATAAGATGCTCTCCTCGTGAAAGGTTTTTTATAACCAGTTCTCGAGCTTCATCAAAAACTTCTTTTTGAATGATTTTACGGTCTCTATTGGCAAGTTCTAAATGCATGAAGTGCTCGCGAGCTTCTTGATCTGTTGAGCTTATGAGTTGCTTTAAAGCACGATCAGGGTGATCGAGTCTACCTTTTGAGTTGATATGAGGACCTACGTGAAAAGAGATTTTTTCACTCGAAATCATTTCCGTATTAAGTTCTTCTGGTGCAAAAAAAGCTTTGATCCCCGGATAATTTGTTTTTGGAATTTGCTTTAATCCATGTCTCGTTAGTCGAAGATTAAGAGGAGTCATCCTTGCTAGGTCGGAGATTGTTCCGATTGCAACAAATTGCAGAAGAGGGTAGATGCTTGGCATTTCTCTTCCGGATTTAGCGAGATCATTTTTGATTTGAAGTCCTAGTGCAAAAGCAACACCAACTCCTGCTAATGAGCGAAGTGGAGAGTCTTCCGGTTCATCACGTCGACAAGGATTAACGACAGCATAGGCCTTGGGTAATTCAGGTGCCGCGTCCCGATGGTGATCTGTGATAATGAGATCTAATTTCCCTTGAGCATAATCTGCTGTCTGAGTATTGGTGATCCCACAATCCACGGTTATAAGAACTTTCACTCCATCATTAACCGCTTCATCTATCGAAGAAGGATGAACACCATACCCCTCAACGAAACGTGAAGGTTGATAAAGTCCTACAGAGACTCCAAGCATACTAAAGAAATGCCATAGAAGGGCACATGAAGTGGTTCCATCTACATCATAGTCACCATAAATTGCAATTTTCTCACCTTTATCCATGGCGGTTATCAATCGCTGGCTGGCCTTTTTAAGGTCAATCATATTTGTTAAATCTGGAATATCGTTAAGATTCCATGAAAGAAACTGAGGGATGTCTTCAGGGGTGATACCTCTTTTTGAGAAGAGGCGAGTGATAACAGGATTAAGTGTTTGCATACCTTGACGGTATCATAAGGAAAAAGGTTTCACCACATGACAAAGAGGCCATGAATGAGATCTTTTCTGTCAATATCATCTATTGAGTTAAAGTGAGATGACCAATTTTTATTAGATTTAGCATGGATCTTATCAAAATAACGTAGCGGTAAAAATGACTTGTGGCAGTGCTGACATTTCTCAATTTCTGAAGTTGCTTCATTTAATTTGAAGCACATATGGCATGCTCTGATAAGAGTCTTTGATTTTTTGTAGAGCTTTGATTCACTTTTCATGAGAAATCCTCTTGTTTCTCATATCGGGCAGTAAAACGAAAACTTAAACAGTAAATTCCCCTAAGGGGACGGGCCC
>CAYWMU010000217.1:0-2516 GCA_964459395.1 uncultured Bacteriovorax sp. | reverse complement strand
AGGCGCTTAGGGTGGGGGGACCCTAAGCGAATGAAGATTTAGATTTTATTAGAGCATTCCAAGCATAGGTGTGTTGCTAGAAAAGTTAAAGCTATTCATCGGTTGAGCCTGACCTAACCCGAACTGTCCAACTTCAATCTGCGTCTGAGGTGTTTGATTGAATTGAAAGTTTTGCGATGGTTGTAGGCTCCAATTATTTTGGAACTGTCCCTGTGGCAACTGCTGTTGTGGCTGTTGCATTTGCTGCTGAGGAGCGCTGTATGCCTGATTAGGGTAAAAACTCTGCTGAGGATTAAAACCCTGAGGATAGTAAACCCAGTTTCCTTGAGACATAGGAGCATGGTATTGGTAAGCCGTTTGCGGCATCGGGAAGTACGACTGCTGCTGCGGTTGCATATTTTGAGACATGTTAATCATCACTTGAGTGAGATTAAGCATGGCCTGAAGAATAAGATTCTGCTCTTCCATCAGCTTTTCAACTTGAGCTGTTAATACCTTAACCTGCTCACTAGCTGCACAGATTTCTTCTTCTTTCTTTTCCTCAACTTTCTCATCTTCTTTTTTATCTTCGCTAGCTACTTTAGGTGCTTCTTCCTCTTTCTTATCTTCTTCAACAACTTCTTCTTTTGGTTCTTCAGCATCAGCTAATTGAGGTGGTTCTATATCAAGAATTTCTTCATTGTTTTCTAATTCTGCAATTAATGACTCTAGTTGCTCTTTATGAGCATCTCCTGCAAGGAGAAGCTTTTCTTTTGATTCTTCGTCTAATGCCTGTTGCTCATCTAGCACTGCTACTTCTTTATCAAAGATAACAGCATCTACTACCAGAGATTCAATATTTTCTCTTTGAAGCTTTATCTCTTCTTTATCAGTAGCATCTTTATTGAATTTCTCCGCTTCTTGCTGAATTTGAGCTTGAAGAGATTCAGCTTTTTGAATGACTGATTCTTTGGTGACGGATTCAACAATTAAAAGATTATTTGGATCAACCTGAGAAATCATTGCTTCGAAACGAGCAAATTTCTTTTCTTCAAGTTTTTCTTCTTGTTGATCTTTCTCTTCTATAACTTCAACTTCCGCTGAAGCAGGTGAGCGTGATGTTTTGTGTTCTAACAGTTCCGCAGGCGAAACAGATAGAAGTGTTAATAATGGTAATACATACAAAAAGTTTTTCTTGGCCATAAATCCCCCCGAATTTAAATGTCCTAATGTTGAGTGTTATTATCCAAAACTCATGCCAATACTGTTAACTAATCATTTGCAGGGGTTATGACGTTTGGGAAGTAAGAGGGCTTAGTATTGACTAAATTATTGTCAGTAAAAAATAGCCAGTGTCTAAAGACTAGACATCCATTAGACAGATGAGAAAAACCTACAGACCAGCTGGCAATATCTTCAATTTCATTTTAGATAAGCACTTCAAAGTTAGGATAAATATGAAAATACTTAATATGTTAGGTTTAAGAAAAACTATTCTAAGGGCCCACAACCCGCGGATTGGAACTGTGATCATTCCGATAGGAAAGAATGATTCTGAAATCCTTTCGCAATATTTACTTAACAAAGTACAGGCCCTTCAATTTGAGGGGAGTTACAAACAACTTCAAGGCCTCATTACAAAGATTGCAGAGAAAGATAATGCTAAGATTGTTAAAATGAGACCCACAATGGGAAGAAGAGGCCGCGTGCTTCTTCTCCATCTTCAATATCCTAATAGCCTAGAAGTAAGACGGGTCATTAGGCTTAGTTAGAAATAGTAAGCCATTACTAACGTTGTTCTGTGCTCATTTCTTCCCGAAAAACTCAAATTAGAGAAATGATGTAGCCATTGATGGATCAACTGCACATGAAAGTTTTTATATGTATGATGAACTCTTAAGCCTGGTCTCCAGCCAAAAGTAGCATCTTGTGATCTCGTCTGATCAAATGTATCCCAAAAAGCTTCTGAAAATAAATCGAGAAACTTGACTCTTACACCTTGCCTTGCCCAGCCTTGTTCGGGAGAAAAAGAAGGCGTAATAGTTTTCTACAAAGAAAAGCTGATTGAGATGAAGCAAACGGTGGCCCATTAATCCAAATCTAATTTCATACTCTTCTTTAGGACGATCATCAGTAAAAGACTTTGTTCTATGAACGTAACGCGTGACAAAATTCAGCCGATGATTTTCAAAGAAGTTGGGTTTCGCTCAGTTAAAGAAGGTTTTATTGATCCTTTTTCTTACGAAACAGGATCAGGAAATTATAATGAAGAGCACCAAGCAGCGGCCTATGAAGCTATCTTCAAAAGTTTTTGGGAACCGCGTTTTGAATGGTTTCAGGGAGCAAGCTTTTGGGATGTTTCTGTAAGTCCTATAAGAAACACAGGAAGAGGGGATACTGGTTTTAGCCCAATAGGAAAGAAGAAAACAGTAGATGTATTGAAGATGATTTATAGTTTTGAATAAAAAAAAAGGGAGGCCCTGTGATCTGAGCCCCAAATTTCGGACACAAAATTAAACGAGACTACCCCATTTTGG
>CAYWMU010000216.1:0-4689 GCA_964459395.1 uncultured Bacteriovorax sp. | reverse complement strand
GAAACATCAACAATCACAGGTATTTGAATCGGGCCTTATTTCCCGCTCCATTTTTCTTAATTCACTCCAAACTTATTTCTATCTCGTTAAACACCTACAGGTGTCCATTTTTTAATTTGATTGTCAGTGGGATCTTTAAGAATGAAGTCTTATTACTCTCTTTAAGAGGCAACTTTCCTGCATCTATATTCACTTGAATGCTCGGTAGAAGTAACCGAGGGGCCTTAAGACCACTATCTCTCTTCTCCCTAAAGGCGATGAAGTCTTTTTCCAGAGTCGCTTCTTTAAGCTGAATATTATTTTTCTTACTCTCACCAATTGTTGTTTGAAAAGCTAACTCTCTTCCATTCGGTAAGTAATCATGTCCAACAAAGACTCGTGTGCTTTCAGGAAGTGTATAGAGATTCTTTGTAACAGAATGATAAAGAGTCGCCGCATCCCCTTTAGCAAAGTCACAACGACCGGTTCCATAATCTGGCATAAAGAGAACGTCTCCAGTAAAAATAGCATCATCAAACAAATAGCTCATACATGCAGGAGTATGCCCTGGAGTTGGAATTGCTTTCATCTTTAAACTACCAAAGGACACTTCCTCAAAGTCTTTAAAGAGATAATCAAATTGAGAACCATCAGTCTTTAAATGTCTCAAATTAAAACGTTCTTTAAAAACTTCCTGAACGACTTTAATTCTCTCTCCTATTCCAAGTATTGCCTGAGGGAAAAGTTGCTTAAGTATTTGCGAGCTAGATAAGTGATCAGCATGAGCATGGGTTTCTAAAACTGCTCGAACATTAAGCTCATCCTTGGCCACATACTCGATTACTTGAGAGATGCTTGAATCTGTAATCTGCCCAGAAGCCGGATCAAAGTCGAGAACAGGATCAATAATAACCGTATCCTTAGTACCTGGATCAATGACTAAATAGGTAAGAGTGAACGTTTCTTGATCAAAGAAGTGATGAATTTTCATAGATCTACCTTTTTCTAGAGTTTTAGTCCTACGATAATAACACTCTTTTAAAAATCATTAATTGAATGATTTATGTAATGATCGTATCTAAAGAGGACTTGTGAATAAACAACTTAAAGAATTAAAAAAACAACAAGATGAAATATTTGGGACGATTGCCGCTATTTTAGGAGGAATATCTTCTCCTGTTAGAGTGAACCTAATCCACTTTTTATCTCAGGGGCCATTAACAGTAGAGACTCTTGCTTCAAAGATTGATCAAAGTGTTGCTAACACTTCTATGCACTTGAGGAAAATGCTTGCTGTGGGAATTGTCATCGTTACTGTTCAAGGGAAGAATCGTCTGTATTCTCTTCACCCTGCCACTCTTTCATTCTGGGAGTCATGTCAGGATTTTGCTCAAAGTATTAATCCTAAAACCAACCTTCCTGTCGAAAGCATCTATGAGGACATCAATTGGAAGGAAAAGATGAAAGCAACTATTAAACTCATAAAAAATAATGACGTCATTCTTCTTGATGCAAGACCCACTGAAGAAGTCGTTGAGACACTAAGTGGTATTGATGTCATTAATATTCCAAGTTCAGAAATTGGGAAAAAACTTTCTCTCCTTCCCCGAAAAAAACCGATACTCGTTTTCTGTCGCGGAAGACTATGTGCACTTTCTTCTTATGTTGTCTCTGAATTAAGAAAGAATGGGTTCAATGCTTATCGCTTAAATGAGTCATGGTATTCACTTAAACAATTTCTTTAAAAAAGGAAACATCTATGAAAGAAGCATTATTGGGCGGGGGTATTATAGGTATTGCTGTAAGCCTTATGCTCCTTTTTAACGGTAAAATCACAGGTATTAGTGGCATCGTTTCAGGACTATTTCCTCCCTCTAAGTCCGATTTTTCTTGGCGTGCTTTTTTTATACTAGGACTTTTAACTGGAGGAGTTCTTCTTCGTTTCCTTCATCCTGAATCCTTTCATTCTCAATCTCAAAACATGGGGCTTTTTGACTACGCCTTGGCCGGTCTACTCGTAGGTCTCGGAACAGTGATTGGGAGTGGCTGTACATCTGGACACGGCGTATGCGGAATCTCTAGATTCTCAGTTCGCTCCATCGTGGCAACAATCACCTTCATCCTTTTTGGAATGATCAGTGTTATAATTTTTAGAATGCTTAAAGGAGATTTATGAAATCATTAATTTCATTTCTCGTAGGAGTGACTTTTGCTTTAGGTTTAGGGATTAGTGGAATGACTCAAACTCATGTAGTAAAAGGCTTTCTCGATATATTTGGATCATGGAACCTCAATCTTATAGGGGTAATGGTCGGGGCCATTATAATTCATGCCATAGCATTTCACTTACTCATGAAAAGAAATTCTCCTCTTCTTGATTCAAAGTTTTATTTACCAACTAAAAAAGAGATTGATAAACGTCTTGTTTTTGGAGCAGCTCTATTTGGTCTCGGATGGGGCTGGGCCGGAATCTGCCCAGGGCCCGGCATCGTTTCTCTTGCGAGTGGAGAAGTTCACTTCATTGTCTTTGTGGTCTCGATGATCACTGGAATGCTTATTTATAAATTTTTTGAAAAAAAACTATTGTTAAAAACGTTACCCGTGATTCTTGTGACTTTGTCCGTCCAAGCTTCAGCTAATAATTTTAGAGAAGAGGCTCCCAAAGTTGCAGCGTCACTTAAGAAGAACTTACTTGAGAATCTTCAACGAGAAGTAAGTGAAAATGGCGCTGTAAAGGCGGTTGATTTCTGTCACCTTAATGTAGGAACACTCGCTAAAGAAACTTCCAAAAACTTCAAAGATCAATATGAATTTGGACGAGTCTCACATAAGACTCGTAACTCAAACAATGTCCCTAAAGAGTGGATGAATTCTTATATCGATCAATTCAAAATAAAAAAGCAAAGTATGAAAGATACTGCTGCCCTCTTTCATACTTTGGAAGATGGAAAAGAAGTATATCTCGAACCTTTATGGACTGCCCCTCTTTGCCTTCAATGTCATGGAGATGCTATTTCCAAGAAAGTAAGTGATGAGATAACTAAACGCTATCCTAATGATCAAGCACGAGGATTTAAAGTGGGAGACTTCAGAGGCTTTCTTTGGGTAAAAGAAAAAAATAAATGATACTCTTAACAATAGGAGCGATTATAGGTCTCGTCATGGGGCTTACAGGAGCGGGAGGAGCATTAATTTCAATTCCTCTCTTTATACATTTTCAAGGAATGTCTCTTAAAGAAGCCTCTATTTTTTCTTTGATGGCCGTAGTTATTGCATCCACTTCAAACTTTATTTACCAAAGAGAGGAAGCCCGGATTAATCTTGCCTTGATAATGATCCTCTCGTCTTCTATCGGTAGCCTTTTATCCCAACCCTATAAATCTTATCTTTCTGATATTTTCATTGGTATCATTCTCTCTTTAATTTCAATTTACTCACTCTATAGTGTTTGGTTTCATAAAGGAAAACTTAGAGGCTTAATGAAGAGCACCCCAAGTATATGGATAACAATCTTAATTGGTCTTCTGCTAGGTCTTCTGACGACCTTCACAGGACTTGGAGGAGGAGTTTTAATTCTTCCGATTCTACTGAGCATTTATCGACTAGAATCTAAGGAAGCCGTTGCGACAAGTCTACTCATCGTTGGACTCTCCTCATTAGCTTCATTTATTATCCAAATAAAAGACATCTCCCAACCTTTTGAGAGTAAGTACTTACTACTTATCATTGGAATAATTATTGTGTCCTACTTATTAAAAAAGACCATGATAAAACTTAGTTCTCAGTGCCAAGATAATCTGAGAAAAGTTGTTTTTTCAATTGTAGTGGTCATCTCCCTTACTAAAATTTTTATGTCATAAGGATAAGGTATGAATAATTTCTGGGATCAACGATATCAAGGGAGAAGTGCGGTCATCCATGGTTACGGTGTAAAACCCTAATCCTTACTTATTTTTTTTAAGTGATTAGTAAGCCATGTTTTTGCTTCGATGATTTCTCCGTTTTTTAACCGGACTAGATATGCTTTTCCTGAAAGAGAAGATTTCGATGCTATTTTTTCTATAAAAAGCTCTGCGGTCCACTTCTCCTTAGGAGGAGTGAACCATGAGCGTTGAACGCTTTTAAGCTTTCTCTTCAGATGCTTATATGCATCGAGAGAATTGTGTTCATCTCCATTTCTGATAAATACCACATCGGAAGTTCTTATCGCCTCAAGAAGAGCATCTATTTTTTCAAGCTCTGAGTTTTTTGCCTGAGAAAAAATAGAAAAAGAGACAAAGAATATAGATAAATAAGCAATAAACTTCATTCTCTAACTTTAACTTGAGTAGGTTTATTCAAGAAGTAAAAACTGGCAATTTCTTTGCAAGTCTACGTATTGCCAAGATGGAGAGAAGTATATGAATAAATGTCTCAAGTATTGCCGGAGCTCTTGCTACAGCACCTATGACTCTTGTTATGACTTACTTACACAAGCGTCTTCCTGAAAGAAATAAAAGCTCTCTTGCCCCTCGTGAAATCACTAAAGAACTTTCCGATAAGACTGGATTGGACAAACATTTAAGTAAGAAGGACGTCACAAGTGCCACTATGGTGTCACACTTTGCTTATGGAGCGGCTTCCGGATTGGTGGCCACCCCACTCCTAGAGAGTGTAAAAAAATCTCAAGTAATGGCCGGTATGACCTTTGGACTCGCCCTTTGGGGAGGA
>CAYWMU010000215.1:0-4690 GCA_964459395.1 uncultured Bacteriovorax sp. | reverse complement strand
TACCTTCTTTTTTTAACAGTTCAGTGAAGATATTAAGGGCCGCAGTGGTCTCCGCAGTTGTTCCTGATTTCGAAACAACATAGATTAGAGATTCCTTGAGATCTATAGATGCAACTTTCTGGTAAAAGTCATCAGGGTCAATATTGTTTATAATGACGAATTGGGTCTGTGTTTTTTTACCTAAGGCCTTAATGAGCATTTCTGCACCTAGGGCAGAACCACCAATACCAATATGGACGAAATGTTTTTTATTACTGAATTTCTCATAAACTCTTTTAGCTTCCTTAACGAGCTCTTTATTCTGAGGAAGATAAAAAAAACCATAATCTTCAGAATTGATCGTAGCTAAGTATTTTTCTGAAATTGAATGAAGTTCATCATCATTTAAAGCAGGATTAAATTCTGAGTTAATTTTCCAGTTAAGCATGAGATTCATATTCCTTTCGAAGATGGCGAGCGATCACAACTTTTTGAATCTGGTTTGTGCCTTCAACAATTTGCAGAACTTTTGCATCTCTCATGAAGCGTTCAACCGGATATTCAGAGGTATAACCAACTCCACCTAAAATTTGTACCGCATCTGTTGTAACCTTCATCGCTGTATCTGTCGCCTTAAGTTTGGCCATAGAACACAGTTTTGAATTTGGTTTACCGCTATCAAGTGAGAGGGCAGCTTGTTGAACAAGAAGACGACTTGCTTCAACCTCTAAGGCCATATCAGCAAGCATGAATTGAAGTCCTTGAAAGTCAAAAATAGGCTGGTTAAACTGCTGGCGTCCCAGAGCGTAGCGAACAGCTTCATCAAGAGCACGTTGTGCACAACCAACTGCGATTGAGCCAATGGCCACACGACCGCGATCTAGTCCTCCCATGGCGACGCTGAACCCTTTACCTTCTTCTAATAAAAGATTTTCATCTGGAACAAAGCAGTTCTCAAAAACGAGTTCACGAGTTGGACTGGTTTTCCAACCCATTTTCTTTTCAGCTTTTCCGTAAGAGAAGCCTTCCATGCCATCGCGTACGATAAAGGCCGATACACCTTTGGCCCCAGGTCCTCCTGTTCGTGCCATCACAATATAGGTTGAAGCTACACCACCAGAAGTGATCCACATCTTTGTTCCATTAAGAATGTAACCACCTTCAACTTTTTTAGCAGTGGTTTTAAGGCTAGCAGCATCTGAACCAGCGTGAGATTCAGAAAGTGCAAAGGCCCCTATCTCTTGTCCAGAAGTTAAGGCCGGAAGATATGTTTCTTTTTGTTTTTGATTACCAAATTCTTTAAGAATAGTTTGTGTCATCGAAGAAACAGAGATCGTTACTGCATAAGGAACTGATGTTTTAGCAATGGTCTCAAGAGCGTAACAATAATCTTGGTAACTCAGACCTGCTCCACCAAACTCTTCAGGAAGAGTCATCCCCGTAACGCCGTAATCTCCTAAGCCTTGGAAGATATCGAGTCTAAACTTTCCTTCTTCATCGTCATGTTCCATGTGAGGTTCAATAGAAGTCTCACAATATTTTTCTAAGCTAGTGCAAAGTTCTTTTTGAAAATCATTCATCTCTCAGGGCCTTAATTCTTTAGTGCTTCATTTAGTAAGTTTTTTGCAATGATCATAATCATGACTTCATTAGTTCCTGCACCGATTTCATTGAGTTTGTTATCTCTCATCATGCGCTCAACCGGGAACTCTCTTGAATATCCATAACCACCATGAAGTTGAATAGCATCAAGGGCAATCTTTGTGGCCATCTTGGGAAGTTGAAGTTTGACAGCAGAAGCGAGTAGGTTAGAGCGGTTCCCATGATCGTACTCATAGCAAACAGTATAGAGCATACGTCTCATGGCTTCAGTTTCTGCATACATTTCAGCAATCATTTTTTGGATAAGCTGGAAGTTTGCAAGATTTTTTCCAAACTGCTTACGTTCTCCAGCATACTTAATACATTGATCCAGACAAGCTTGAGCAATACCAAGTGAAATTCCTGCAATCGTAATTCTTTCGATTTCAAGGTTCTTCATCATGTGGATAACGGAGTCACCTTCTGCTCCCACACGATTGGCCGTCGGAACGAAAGCTTTTTCAAACGATAGCTCTCCAGTAGGGCTCGAACGCATTCCCATTTTGTGAATTTCTTTAGAAACAGAGTAACCAGGAGTTCCTTTCTCAACAATGAAAGTTGTTAAGTCTTTTTTTCCTGAACCTGTGCGAGTGTAGAGATAAACCACATCAGCGTACTGAGCATTTGTAATCCACATCTTGTTACCAGTGATCTCATAGCCTCCATCGACTGGTACAGCTTTACACTGCATTCCTACAGCATCTGAACCAAATTCAGGTTCACTCATTCCCATACAGCCGATGTGTTCACCTGTTATGAGTTTTGGAAGATACTTTGCTTTTTGTTCAGCAGAGCCATTATTGTTGAGGTTATTCACACAAAGGATGGCATGGGCAAGATAAGAAAGAGTTGAACCTGCACAAGCTCGTCCGAATTCTTCCATTACAATGGTTGCAGCAGTGGCCCCCATCCCCGATCCACCATATTCAGGGTCGGCCGTAATACCTAAAAGGCCTAGCTCTCCCATTTTTTTGAAAGCATTGATGTTAAAAGTTTCTTCCGTATCATGTTTCTCAGCAAATGGAGCAAGCTCGTTTCTAGCAAACTCGCGACAAACATTTTGGAGTTCTTTTTCTTCAGATGTAAAAAACCACATAACCATATCCTTTTTCAGAGGCCCAAAGTGTAGCGAATAAATCGGTTTTTGGAAAATATAAGAGTCAATTATTTAATACCATTCTAAAGCATAAATGCGTTAAAATAAGATTATATTGCTAGAGGAGTTAAAAATTGAAAGAGGCACTTTTGTCGGATGATCCCGTTTTGCCAGGAGAGCATTGGTTTTGTTACTGGAAAACCTCTGCTGCCCTTTGGGAAGGTAGAATTCGTACATTAGATACCACCAAAGAAATATCTGTACCGGTTTATTGGGGATTTCACTCGGAAGGTCCTGATAAATGGGACTTTGGTCATTATTTAGCGGAAAGAGATTTAGGGCGTTTAGTGGAACTATTTGTGCAGTACGGCGTTAAGTTTCAATGGGTTTTTCCTCTAACGCCTTGTCCACTTATGCCAAATGGCGGGGTCCCTGTTCATGCAGCAAGAAGTTTGAGTATTGGCCCCAAAGGGGTTCATCTATGCAGCTTGAATGGTCAAAACTCTCTCCATAAAATGTATTCATACTTTGAGCCGAAAGTTTTTAGCGCCTTTTCTTCTTTCTTAAAATCTTTCAGAAAGTTTTTAGAAACACTTCCAGTTAAATCGAAGGTGGTAGGTCAAGAGTATTCATTTACAGAGGATGGAGTTCTTTGTTCATTTTTATATGATCAATCTTTTGCTTTTGAGCAAGGGTTTGGGCGCTATTTAAAAAATAATGGGATTGAAGATCTTAATGATCCCATCAATGAGAAGCAAATTCGCCAAGAGTTCTTGCAAGAAGTAAGTCATCTTTTTAAGCAGACTGCAGAGACTGAGCTTGAGTCTTTCTGGAAAAGTAGTGAAGAGATTTCTTTTTTGGGAGCTTCTCCTAAAGAAACTATTCAGCGCTTACTTCCCTCTGGAAAATCAAGCATTGGATATTTCATAGACCTTTTTGAGCATTATCTTTTTGCTAGAAAAATAAGTTCAAGTTTACTGAGAAATGAAGAGAAGAAAGGTCTTTTAGAAACAGTTCTCCTTGAAAATTTTCAAAATGGCAGCGGTTGGGAGAGAGATCAAGAATGGGAGGGCCTGTGTTTATTCGAGCTGTATTCTCCCAAGCCTCAGGACTTTTTTGGACAAGGTTTACATCAACACTTGAGCTCGCAGTTTCGTTGGCTTTATCGATTTCACCATGATGACTTTAAAGACACAGATAGCTTAAAAATCGTTCATTCGAAATACTTAAACATGGCCACTTTTACTCAAGTCTTGAAAGGTTTCCTCCTCGGTAAACGTATCGTTATTGATAAAAATGGGATGGATCCTGAACTAGAGAAAAGACTTGGTCTTTTTTATACTGAGAATAATTTAAAACTTGAAATGGTTCGTTTTCAAACCCAAATAACTCATACAACTCTGGGGGATGGAAAACTTCTCGTCTACGATGGTTCAGGTCTTAATAAAGATAACTATGAAGTCTTTTGGAAAAAAGTTTTTGAAGTCATGGGTGTAACTCATCTTCATACAGATCTGACGGAAGATGTATTTAGCATTTGGAAAAGAAGGGACTGCTATGCTGATGAACTTAATTACTTGGATGTGCGCAGAGTGAGTTTATACAATCCAACTAGCTATAAAAAGAATGTAAAACTTCAAACCCAAAACAAGTTTGCTTTTATGCGAATGATAGACCCTCAAAAAGCAACGGCCAAATCCAGTGCTCAAGTCATTGATGTAGAACTCCTTCCTCAGGGAAGAATTTCTTTAGATTTTGGAAATTTTGAGGAGGTGCGATGAATCTTACCTTAATTTACCACTTTCAATCTTTTCAGAATGAAGCAGGGGAATTTAGCCCTGCCCGCTATCAAGTGGTATATTGTTTTGCTGGAACAGGCTTTATGGATACTCATTCCTTGAAGAAAATAGCGGCCCAGATTGAGGAAGCTGATATAAGTGAACTTGTTATTAAGACAAACGAGCTTGTTCAACG
>CAYWMU010000214.1:0-4714 GCA_964459395.1 uncultured Bacteriovorax sp. | reverse complement strand
TTTTTAAAATTTTACTGGAACTATATAAATTTACATTCCAGTAAAAGTGTATTATAATCACACCAACTTTATTATGATATATTTTGACAACAATAGTACTACACATCTGTTACCTCAAGTAAGAAATGCACTCAAAAAAACAATTGATGCAGAAATTGGCAATCCTGAAGCCTTAGGACGGCTAAATAGACAAGCAAAAAATACCATTGAAGAAAGCAGATTTAATGTTGCTAATCTTATTAATTCAACCCCGGAAAAAATCATTTTCACCTCGTCTGGATCTGAATCAAATACGATAGGCATTTTATCTTCATTATTTGACAGTAATCGTAAAAAGATAGTCTGTAGCGAAATCGAGCATGCATCAATTGCAAACCTCATTGATCTTTATTCCTTAAAAGGTTATCAAATTGAGAAAATCAAAACACTCCCCTCTGGCATAATCGATACTAACCATGCGAGCTCTTTAATTGATAATGAAACAGCACTTGTCACAGTGCAATTAGTAAATAATGAAACAGGAGTTATTCAACCAATTGAAACAGTCAAAGCTTTGGCACATGCTAACGGTTCAAAATTCCACTGCGATGGAGCACAGGCAGTTGGCAAAATGCCTGTACAAATTGAAAGCCTTGGGTGCGATTATTTTTCATTTACTGCACACAAATTCCATGGGCCAAAAGGCGTAGGAGCCTTATGGGTTAAAGGATCGATTGATAATGTTTATCCATTAATTCCTGGAGGGAATCAAGAATATTGTAAACGTGGAGGCACTCACAACGTCTTAGGTATTATAGGTATGGGTGAAGCTGCAAAATATAAAACTAGCAAGCTGTGTGAGTCCCTTCAATATACAAAACATCTTAGAAATTTATTTGAAGCCAAACTGGCTGCTTACGGTAATTCTTTAAAAATCAATGGTGAAGAATCATCGAGAATCGGAAATACTTCTAATGTGCAATTCGTTGGGATTGATGGAAAAGCATTATTTCTTCGCCTTATCAATGAAGATATTATTTGTTCTCAAAGCTCCGCTTGTACCGCACAAAATCCTGAACCTTCAAGGGTATTAGTAGCGATGGGACTTTCTTTTGATGAAGCATTCAATTCAATTCGCTTTAGTTTTTCTGAGTTGAATACTGAAATTGAGATTATTCAAGCAACCAGGAAGATTACAGAAATAATCCAACACATTCAAAATGTTTTTAAAGGTGGGAAATACCAATGAGATATGGTGGTCATGAGACATTTACTATCCGAGAAGGCTGGCTTTCTAAAGCATTAACTCTGTTAAAAAGCAACCCAGATCTTTTCTTCAACAAGGTTAAATTAGCGAATGCTCTTGGTGTTGGCGTAAATATGGGAAAATCTATTGAGCACTGGCTTCTTGCTACTAAATTGGTGACCAAAATACCCCTTCAAGAAGCGAGAACTCTTAATGAAAAGTATAGAGTTACTGAAATTGGAAAAATCATTCGCGAACATGATCCATTTATGACCTTAGAAGAAACCTGGTGGCTCCTTCATATCAACATGGTACAAAACCCTGAATATTCTGCTACCTGGGATTGGTTTTTCAATGATTTCGCAGAATTAAAATTTGATAAGTCTCGGATTATTCAAAACATCCTAGCGAAAGAAAAAACTCAGTCTAGCAGACCTCCTTCCCAGAATACGATAGAGCGAGATGTCTCCTGTTTCTTAAATACTTACGCGCAGACCATTCCTCGTGGTATTAAGGACCCGGAAGAAGAATATATATGCCCATTTACAGAATTACAACTAATGATTCACCAAAAAAATAGTGGCTCATACGAGTTCAATCGAAAACCTAGAAAACTCAGACCCGAGATTTTCCTTTATTCACTTAATACCATTCTAGGAAATGAAGCTAAACCTCACGATGTGACTCTTTCGTGGATGAATAAACAGAGATCAGGACCATTATATACTCTCTGCCTCACTTCTGAGGGTCTATTCGATCTTGCTTTGGAGTCTCAGAATATATTGGATAAAAAATATAATTACTCAATTCGGAGTCTTGCCGGAGATCGTCAGATTGTTTACACAAACCCTGGTAACGACAAACTACTTTCCAGAATGTATAAGGAATTGGCATGAACTATAATCCAACCCAAACCTTAAATGAACATCAACTCCTACAATCTATCAACATTACGTTTGATTCAGATTACCCTGAAAGAATAGCTCATTATTTTCCGACTACCAAAAGTATCCAACTACTTAAAAAATTACTGGACGAAAATAGGTCGACCAGCTGCTTTGTTGTTGCTCCGTATGGATCAGGAAAATCTCTATTGGGTTCATTCTACATGCATATTGTTGAGAACAAACCTCGGGCAAACTCAATCCTCAAACCAGTTGTTAATCGCCTAAAGCCCATAGATGAAATCTGCCATAAATCCATTAGAGATAGGGTTAAAAATGGACTAAAGGGGATTGCTGTCCCTCTTAATGGTTTTATTGAAGATGTTCCACAGGCAATATACAAGGGTATTAAAGAGAGTCTTATTCGGATTGATGAACCTCAAATTTTTCAAGCAGTAACAAAGCATTCAGTAGAAACACTCGATGATTTGATCGAATTACTTTCTATGATCCGAAACATATTTGGAGGCAATCAGGTCGATCATCTCGATATAATATGGGATGAATTTGGGCGGCATCTAGAAGAACTGGTTTCACGAGGGGATGCACAACGCATGAACGAGCTACAGACCCTTTCTGAATTCGCTATGCGATCAAAGAAACTTTCAATTTCCCTTGTACTCTTTCTTCATCAAAGTTTAATGCGTTACGCCTCTAATGTACCACGTGCTATAACTGACGAATGGAAAAAAATTGAGGCTCGATTTGAGTCCATACAATATATTGATGACAGTAAGGAAATCACGCTACTTGCTTCGCGTGTATTGGCTTCTTTGTTTCCTTCAGAAGAACCAGATGCAAAGACTCTGAGAAAAATTGCCATCGATATTAGCAAAACCGGACTTTTTCAAGAGCTAACTGAGGCTGAAATTCATCAGCTGATCGTTGATTCCTATCCGGTGCTTCCTGCTGTAGTCCATCTTTTACCTCTTATTTCTTCTCGTGTCGCTCAAAATGAACGTACTCTTTTCTCATTCCTATTTTCATTAACTTCCAATGATGTTGTAACACCAGCTGATGTATTCGATTATTTCTCTGATCTCATGCGAGCAGACACTACTCTCGGTGGAACATTTCATCACTGGCTAGAGACTCAAAATGCTCTTACAAAAACTGATAATTCGGTCCAGGAACGCCTGATCAAAACACTTAGTCTTCTTTCTCTAGGACTTAGTGGTGAACGCAATCGTGTAAGCAAAAAAACTATGGCCCTATTGGCCAAAAATTATAAATCTGATCAAACCATTAAATCAGAAATCCAAACACTTATTGAAAGAAAATTAATCTTGCCGCGCAAGAACTCCAACTCTATTGTACTTTGGCATGGAAATGACATTGATCTTCGGGGAAGAATTGAAGCTGAAATAACTGAAACTTATCATTCTTTCAATCTAACAAATTATATTAATGAGCTTTTACCTTTAGAAGGTTGGCGGCCAGTAGAATATAATATTCGAAAAAACATGACACGGTACTATCGAGGCCAAGGGGTTTCATACGTGGATCTGCAGTCGTTAATGGAGCCTCAAGCGCTTCTTGCCGAGTATCCTGCAGATGGAGTTATTCTCTATGTCATTCCCGAGTCTGAAGACGCTATTGAACGAGCTGTAAACCATATTATCTCTTACCTTAATGACCCAAGAATTGTTGCTCTCATCCCACGTAAGATTGAAGATCTATTCAAAGTAGCCTTAGAGGCACAAGCTATTGAAAGACTACTTGATGATTCATCGCTTATTGCTGAGGATCCTCTCGTTTCTCCGGAATTACGACTTATGTTAGATGATGCACAGACCTATCTAATGAGGATAATCGACAAACTATTTATGCCATCGTCTACAGGACCTAAAGTAATATGTAATGGTGTTGAAGTTAAAAACATCTCTACAAAGTACGCTCTAAGACAGCTCTTGTCTAAAAATATGTTTGATATGTTTCCAAATACTCCAGCTTTCAACAACGAGCTCATCAATAAGAGATTCCCTAGTAGAGTAATTGTAAATGCAAGGAAAAAATTTATTCTTGGAATTCTTGATCGGTACGGAACAGAAGACCTAGGTCTCGAAGGAAACCGTCCTGATAAATCTATGTTTGACACCCTTCTCATCCAGACTAACCTCTACCGAAAACAAAAAGAGGGGCATTGGGCCTTTACAAAAACTAATCAGATTGAAGATAAACACATGAGAAACCTGTGGTCTAAACTTGAACACTTCTTCGCTTTTCCTTCAAAATCTCCAAAATCTTTTAATGATCTTTACGATGAGCTGATTGCTCCGCCGCTTGGAATCAGAGAAGGGTTGCTTCCTATCCTCACAGCAATCGGCTTTAGAGCATTTCCTTCAGCTATTACGATCAGTGGTCCTAATGGGGAATATATTGATGATATCAAGCCTACAACTATCGAAGAAATCTTTCAAAAACCTTTACAGTTTACGATGATTGTAGTTGCACTTTCTAAAACACAAGAACAATACCTGCATGAGTTAGTGAAAGTTTTTGATAACTGCACTGAGACTGTTGGCAAAGAAACCGATCCTGTTCG
>CAYWMU010000213.1:0-4739 GCA_964459395.1 uncultured Bacteriovorax sp. | reverse complement strand
ATTCGCTTATCAAGGATTTTTGCAGTTTTAGCATCTACAACCAGCTCGTAACGCTCATTATTTTGAATCGTATCAACTTCGTAGCGCCAATCTTTCATGAAGCCCTTATCATAACTCCAATCCCCTCTTAATTGATGACCTTCTTCTTTAAGAGAAGCGGCAATCTTATCAAGTGGAAGGTAATCTTCTCCTGGAACGAAGTGATCAAGCTCAATCATGTCTCCGGAAGCCTCATCGAGCTGGCCATTACGTTTAAACTCGAGTTCTACAATTCCTCCTTGAGGAGATCTAACTTTGATTTCATCTTTTTCATTTTCTACAATAGAACCACCTGGAACAAACTTCAAAGCGTCTTCATCTTTGACCGCAGCGATGGAACTAAAACTCGCTATTGCTAACACTCCTGAAAAAACTATATATTTCATAAAACTCTCCTTATTTTTCAGAAGCTTATTCTATCACCAAGCTATGCATAAGTTCTTGTCGCATAAATTCTGAATCAGTTTAAGCTATTAACTATTCCGTAAGTCACAATAATATTGATGATTGTGATACCGATTGCCCAGAAGATAAAGTTAGGCTTAACTTCATTCGTATTTAAATTACTCATCATAAGTTTAAGCTGTCTTTGCTCAACCTCGAGAGAAGATATTTTATCTTGAAATTGGTTATCACTATTTAAAGGGGATTCTTTTTCTCTTTCTTTTTTTACAGTTTCAAAGTCAGTTGCTAAGTCTTCTAATGAAGAATGAATCTTTAAGGTATTTCTATTTAATGTAAGAATACGATCATTAAGTTGATTATTATATTCTGTGATCTTAGAAATAATAGCGGGCGCCCCAAAGAACTTTGCTAAGTAGCCTTTCTTTGCGTAATCCTCACATGCCTTCTTTAATTCAAAAAGCTGAACCGGCAATTGGAAGTTTTCCAGTACGACAGGAGTCCGGGAGGGTTTTGATCCCAAATCAAACTCAGTTTGAGAAAAAGGTGAAGAATGTGGTGGAGGATTAAAACCTTTGAATGACCCATCTATCATAAAACAACCCTTTGTAATTCTAATAGGTTTATTTTATTACAAAAGTCACTTAAGGCTAATTCTTTTTTCCGAAGGCACTTATGTCTAGTTCAATGGTTTTTCCAATCCAAAGAGCGTAATCTGTGTGATCAAGATAATCATCTCCAGTTAATTCATGAACAAGAATCGAGTGTTTACCATGATGATGAAGAAGCCATAAAACAACTTCTCCAAAAAGATTTCGTGGAAAATTGATTTCAAACATCGGAAGCGGATGCGGTCCTATAGGACGATCGATCATAAAACCTACAAAAACCTCGGATTGTTCAAAATGCTTTAAACATTTCTCACGAAATAAAGACGCTTCTTGGTATGAGTCTTCATCAAAGTAGATATGAGCATCAAATTCACGGGGAAAGTCTTTGGGGAGGTGCTTTGAGTTGACTTTAAGAAGGTGTCCATTCATTAGTTAAACTTAACTCTTTCCTGACTAAAAAACAATAGTACAGGCTATTTCCAACCCGAGATTAACCAAAGTATACTCATCAGACTTATGAACGACTTTTCCTTTATAAAATTCCTCAAAGACGTCATTGCAAAAAAACGCTGGAGCTACATCGGCGGAGTCATATCTGTCATCATCTTAGATGCTGTTGATATGCTGCCGGCCTTAATCATTAAAGAGATTACCGATAATGTTCAAACGAATCCCCAGGAGTTTGAAGTTCTCCCGTACTCACTTGCTCTTGTGGGATGCTATATCCTTATTTCACTCTTAAGACTAGCTTGGCGCTTCCTTATCATGATTCCATCGCGCTACATTGAGCAAGATTTAAGGCAAAAAGCTTATGATAAATTATTATCATCTAACTTTATCCAGACCTCACACTTAAAAACCGGTGACGTCGTAAGTACCCTTTCTCAAGACCTCAGTAATATTCGAATGTTCATGGGACCGGGTATTTTAGTTTTCTTTGACTCACTTGCTTACATCGTTTTTATTCCTGCAACGCTCTTCTACATTCTCGGTACAGGTGCGCTCTGGGTTCTTCTTCCTTTTACTCTTCTCGTATTAGTAGTGGCCATTGTCCACAGACCTTTTGAAAAAGGCTTTACTGAAATCTCAGAAGAACTCGGTGGACTCTCACAATTTGTCTATGAAGAAACTCAAGGAGTTCGTTTTTTCAGAGCAGAAGGTCTTATTCAAATGCGTCGGCATAAATATGACATTCTTCTTAAATCTCTTTTGGGAAAACAACTTAACGTTTCTAAATGGGAACTTGGTCTTGATGGAACACTTCAATTAGTTCTTCAATCTAGCTACTTCGCTGTACTCGTCCTTGCTTGGCAAGGCCATGGCCCAATGGCCCAAGGTCTAGGAGCACTTACTGTGGCCATCCAACTCTTAGACAAACTCACTTGGCCATTAATGAGTATTGGTTACTTGATGAATCTTTTTCAACAGGCCCGCACTGGAGCTAAAAGACTTCATGCCATTAACTCATTACACGATAAAAAAATGGGTCACGAGAAAGTCTCTGGAGAAATTAAAAATATTAAAATCAACCAACTCAATGTTAACTCTATCGATGGAGTTAACCTTCTCTCAGATATTAATCTTGAAATAAGAAATGGCGAACATATCGCCCTGGTAGGTGCAGTTGGTTCAGGTAAAACCGTTCTCCTTCAAACCATCGCAGGTCTATGGGAACCAGATCAATTAATGTATGAGACATTTAAAATCGCTGATGTTGATTATAAGAACATCGACCGGAGAAGTTATCACAAGCTGATCTCTTATATTCCTCAGACTCCTCAAATTTTTAGTAGAACCCTAGGAATGAATATCTCACCTGTTCGCCCTTTCATCCTAGAAAAGCTATGGAGGGCGTTAGAGAAAGCTGACCTATCAACGGATGTGGAGCGCTTTCCAGAAGGGTTAAGCACCCAAATCGGTGAAAAAGGAATGAACCTCTCTGGAGGACAAAAGCAAAGGACACTTATTGCAAGATCTTTTCATTCTGAAGCAAGACTTTATTTATGGGACGACTCTATTAGTGCTCTTGACCCTGTGACTGAGCAGAAGATCATCAAAACACTACGGCATATTGATCCTAATGCGATTCTTATTCTTGCTACTCACCGATTAAGTTCTTTGAAAAATTTTGATCGTATCGTTGTGCTAGATAAGGGAACGATTACTAAAATAGGAACTTTTGATGATATCAGAAGAGATCACGCTCTTTTTGCAACTCTGATGCAAGATGAGCAAGAAGTCCTAAAAAGCGAACAACTATGAATAATTTAGAACTTCAGGAACAAGAAGAAAGTAAATATTACTTTAAGCCTTTTGGACTTGGGTTCACTAAGGCCCATGAGTGGGATGGCGCTACTCAAGATATGAAATGGCTGTGGCCGTGGGTTAGACCAATGCGTTTTCGTCTTTTCTGGGCCCTATGTTTATTTCTTCTAACAACATTAGTAACTCTCTCTATTCCTAAGATTATTGCTAAAATTATCGACGATGTTCTTGTCAAAAATAGTGAACCCTTTATTTTATGGGGATCGATTTTTGTGGGCACGGTCCTTTTTAAAATAACTGCTGACATTACTTATAAGTGGATGGTGACTAAGATCGGGCAAAACATCAGTAAGACTCTCCGATCAGACATCTTCTATCAGTTAGGAAAGTTCCCACTCGCCTTCTTTGATAAGAATGCTTCTGGAAAGCTCATCAGCCGTTGTGTAAATGATGTGACAAATCTTTCGTCATTTTTTACTGTTAGTTTTTTTACTGTAATTGCTGACTTCGCCCTCATAATCGGAGCTGTTCTTTTTATGTTCTCTCTTACCTTTTGGGGAGCATTGATTGTTTTAATAAGTCTCATTCCATTAACTATTTTCATGCTCAACGTATCTCAGGCACAAATGCGTTGGGGACGCGACCAAAGAAATATTCTTTCACGTCTTTCATCTCATACTTCAGACACCATGAACAACTTAGCTATCCTCCATTCTCAAAGCTATGCTCATAAATGGAGCCAAAGACATGAGAGACTCCAAGTTATTTTTTCGGGATACACTATAAGAAATATTTTAACCTGGGGAAGCTTCTCTTCTACTCACGTTGTTGTTATGGGGCTCACATATTCGTGTATTATCACTCTTGGCGTCTATCAATTAAAGGCCGGTGAGATGTCTATCGGAAATCTAATTGCATCCTTTACTTATGTAGGACTCATTTTTGGTCCGTTCATTGAAATATCAGAGAAACTCAATGTCATGGTTACGGCCCTTGGTTCTGTTAAAAGGTTACGCCATCTTCTGCCATCAAAGATTGTTCAAGATCATGTGGTTCCTCTTGATCTTAACTTTAGTCCTAGTGGGAATATCATCTTTGAAAACATCACATTTTCTTATAGACCGGATATAAAGCTTTTTTTTAATTTCAACCTAGAACTTCCTGAGGGCGAAGTAACCGCTCTCGTTGGTAGAACAGGTTCCGGAAAAACGACTTTGGCCCATCTCATGCTCGGTCTTTATCCACTAGACTCCGGAAAAATCCTGTGGGGAGAAGAAGATATCACAAGACTCAATCCCACTCGCCGCGCTCGTTGGATAAGCCATGTCTCGCAAGATCTTTTCATCTTTACAGAAACGATACGAGAAAATCTTCGTATGTGGAGAGAAGAAGTTACTGATGAAATGATTTGGAGTCGTCTTA
>CAYWMU010000212.1:0-4743 GCA_964459395.1 uncultured Bacteriovorax sp. | reverse complement strand
TCTCCTGGAAAACATTAAAAAAATTTTTATCATCTTTTTTTCAAGCCGTTGGAGCGTTGGCGATCCTGCTTGGGGTTCTAGACATTCTGTTCCCGGAAATTTTTGCGCTCGGTTACCAAGGAATCATGGTTATCGGTGTACTTTCTCTACTATGGGCGCTGATCAGAATTTTCCCCAAATTAAAGATTTCACGTTATCTGTCAGAATCAGATTCAAACGTGCTTATCAAAGTAGGCGACTTGTTTAAAGAAAACGCGAATCTTGTTATAGGCATGAGTGATGCCTTCGACACTGAAAAAGGTAATATCATAAAAGCCGGATCAGTCCAAGGACAATTTCTTACGAATGTTTACGGTGATGACCGTGACCGATTAGACAAAGATCTCTCCTCATCGCTCACTACTATCACTGCCACCAAAGATAGTAGTAAAAAAGAGGGTAAAAATATGCGTTACCCTATTGGTACGGTTGCCACGTTATCGGTTGGCACGAAAAAGTATTTTTGTTCGGCATATAGTTTTATGGATAACAATCTGCGAGCACAGTCCGATATACCGAAGCTGACAAAAAGTCTTGAAATGTTATGGGAAGAAATCCGCACAAAGGGACAACGCGAAAAAGTTGCAATGGCGGTTCTTGGCTCAGACTTAGCAAGAATTGGTGAAGCAAGCCACTCAAACCTCATAAAGCTGATTGTGTCATCTTTTATTCTCTCTTCACGGAAGACAAAAATTTCCCAGCAGCTCACGATCGTTATTCATAACGAAAATTTAGAAAAAGTTAATATGATAGACTTGGAAGACTTTTTGAATAATTTTTAATATGGCATATCGCAACGGTACATACATAGCATTTCACGCTGGCGGGACACCTGATCCTACCATATCGGATAGAAAGTATTATGAACTTCTAAAGGCATGGAAAGTAAGAGGTGAAGGTGATTTCTACTTTATTAATAGTCATGAAAAAACTGGGGCAGTAAGGGATACAAGCAAAAAAACAACGCTGGAGGCATCTCTAAAATCAAGACTGAGTGATTCAAAAAATATGATTTTGATTATTGGTAATACTACTCGCTTTGATGATGACTGGGTTCCACTTGAGATTGCTGATGCAATTGATAGGTGCAAAATTCCAATTATTGCTGCTTATCCAGATTACTTAAGGATTCTGTCTCCATCAGAATTATCCCATCTATGGCCTACTGCTCTGGCAACAAGAATAAATAATACTACTGCAAGAGTTATACACGTTCCTTTCAAGAAGGAACCTCTCGCTCATGCAGTATCCACCTTCAGTCATAATTTTTATCCTAATGGTGGAGGACTAGGGGTATATGATATTCCAACTTATCAAAATTGGTACAGAATATGGGGATTAAATTGGGCTTGAAAAAATATGGCATTTGATGAATCAAAATACAGAAAAGGATACTCCGTTGGCGTAGGAGGGGTTGTTATACATAACAACAAGGTGCTACTTGTACGTCGTGTTCGTGGAGAAGATACAGGTGACTGGGCAATCCCAGGAGGATTTGTTGAAAAAAAAGAAAAGATTGAAGATGCAATAGCAAGAGAAGTGAAAGAGGAAACAAATATTGACGTTAAAGTTAAAGGTCTTATTGCAGTGCGAAATAGACTCTATAAAGATGAAAATAGTGTATATTTTATTTTTCTCCTAGACTCTACAAGTCAACATATCTCACTTGAAGAAACTGAGGTAGATGATGCGAAATTCTTTACTCTCTCAGAAATAAGAAAACTAAAATGTTTACAAGCACTAAGTGAAGCAATTGTTACTAAAGCTTTAGAGGGTAAAGTTAAAATTTTAGACCACATTCCTCAGGATGAGTTTCCTGAAGAAAAGTACAGTATCTTTGGTTAGGTAAAATTATACGGTGAAGCTATGGACTATGAGGGTATCGAATTTTTAGTAGGAAGTGGATGGCAAAATAATGATAAAGATCATCCAGTAAATAATGGAAAACCTGGGTACAGGTTAGTTTTTAAGTCTTTAAGATTATTTCCTCAAAAAGAACTTCTTCTTTCTTGGTCAAATTTACGAATAAAAATATCTTCTGAGGAAACAAGTATAGGTGGGATGAAAGTTGCAAATGCATTCACTTCAAGAAATCCTGATAAGTTGTTGTTAATTGACTCTGTTGAAGTATCTCAGCAAGGAAAAGAAACAATAGTTGTGTCTAAACCAAATATGAAGTGGGAATTTAATGCTTGGGAAAAAAACCTGCCAAAGGCTTGTTTTGTAGAAATTTTGCTTTATACAACAGCAAGTAAACCCCAGAAAATTCTTGAGGAAGGAAGACGTCGCACTGCTGGATTAAAAACAATTTTAGAACTAGCGGCGGGACAAAGGTTACTTGGTGTACCTATTGCTGAGGAGGTAGGTGAAATTTTTGAAGATTGGCATTGGAACCGTAATATTGGTTCTGTTAGTGTAGGCAGTGAATCTCAGCTTGATTTGAAAAAAATTGATAATGAAACGATTTATCCACTTATTATTGATGCATTGACTCAAACTCAGAAGTTAAATGAGAAGGAAAAATTAAGATTAAGACTAGCTTCACAGTGGTACTGGAAAACAGATGGGGAAACAGATACTGTAAATGCATTTATAGGCACATGGATAGCGATAGAATCTATTGAAATGCCTAATACGACTAACATATCGCCTATTAAAGAAAGACTTGCATTACTCACTAATACATCTACCAATATATGGAAAAAACCTATAGGGTATCTTTTTGGAATTAGAAGTAAATTAGTTCATGGAAACATCTCAGAGGTTTCCGTTGAGCATTACAAGTTTTTGCGGCAAATACTACAAGTACTATTGGAAGCAAGGCTTTTCAATAAAGAAGTAAGCAGTCTAAGAAACGAATTATTAATAAATGTGGAGAAGATAAGATTTTAATCATCTCTCTACTACTTCTAAATGGACTACTTGCATGAAGACCAATACTATATAGACCTCTACGACTTACTCACAATAAAAGAATGTTTGCTTTGGGAGAAAAATGTTATTGAAAGGGATTTGCCTCCGTATAAAGGTAAGAAGATTCCCAAGGAGCAGGAGCCTGGATTAAAAAAGTTTTTTGTGGAATTTCCTCTTTACTTTATTACAGGTGAAAACTATGTACACAAAGCAGAAAGGATAAGGGAATGGAAGGAAAATGACAGGAAGAAGCAGGAAAAATATGATAGCGCTACAGAGCCTTCAAATATCTCCTGTCTGTCCTGCGGAAACTACATGCATTCTACTCTAAAGGAGCTTTACGATTTTATGAATGAGCCACTGAAAGTTCTCTTTTTCTTTGAATGCCCAAACTGCAAGAAACGCAGAGGAGTTTTTGATAACGGTGAAGAGTTTAAATCCCGGGAAAAGATTTGTGAGAAGTGCGGCCACCCTATAGAAACTTCCATCAAAAAGAGGGGTAAAAAGACGGTATGGATAACGAGCTGCACTAAGTGCGATTTTAAAAAAGTTGAAGAAGACGACTTTGAAGAGTGGAAGAAGCAGCAGGATAAAGAACGGAAAGAAGACGAGGAGCTGCTACATAAATTTAGAACGAAATACTGCATGAGTGAGAAAGAAGGACAGGAATATGTATCACAAAAAGTTCTGATGGAGCATTTAAATAGAACTATGGAGGAAAGCAAAAGAAAAGAAACTGATCCTGCTTACAAAAAGGTAAAACAGCTTAAAAAAATTAGTGTTGTTGAACTTGAAAGACTTCTTAATAAGGCCTTAAAAAAACAGAAATACAGAAAATTAACATTTGATAAACCCGAAATAGGACAATTTGTTATTATCTCTTTTACCGTCCAGGATGCTGACTCTTCCCGAAAAGAATACGACAGTACGCATGAGCTTCAGAGACTTATTAAAAATACATTGGAAAAAACAAACTGGCGACTCATGTCAGAAGGTACTTCATACCGGTTGGGATACGTCTACGGAAGACTCAAAGGATATGAAAAAGAAGAAGATCTGGCAAACTTATTTCGAACAAAGTAGAAATCTTAAAATAGATTGACAAATATGAAATATGAAATAAAGAAAATTAAAATAACCTTAGACAGTTGTATCTTATTTGATTATCTAAACTCAAGAAGATCAAGTCATAAATTGATTAGATCAATAATTGAAAGCAAAAAATGTGATCTATACATCACAGAGAGTGTTTTAAAGGAAGTAAAGATCGATCAACAAATAAAAGTAGTTCAGGAGTTAATAGATCAAGCTGTGCTTTTGGTGTTGAAGGAACCACGGATGGGAACGATAATTCCAACACCAATACCTGCTGACCTCTCACGCATTTCCCAAAAGAGAGATCATTTTATTAAAACACATTTAAAGAAACGTCCCGGTCTCAAGAAACATAAGATTATTAGGGATTTTCTAATAGCTGAGGCTCATGTCAGAAATAAAAATGATTATTAATTAACTAGTAATGTAAAGGATTTTGAGGATAACTTTGATCTTATTGTCGTTACATATGAAGGCTTACAACAAATATTGAGCAAGAAAACCTAGCATATGTATACACAAAGAAAGAAATACTGGCCTGCATATACCTGGAAGATACAAACTTCTTATTCAAGTGATATCAAAGGTAAGATATCGGGTGAAGCAAAAATTTCTCAAGAAGAGTTTGAAGAGATATACTTTTATATTTTCGATAAGATAAACTCAAGTTTTTATCACTTAGAGCGCTTGAAAGCG
>CAYWMU010000211.1:0-4745 GCA_964459395.1 uncultured Bacteriovorax sp. | reverse complement strand
TTACGCAAACTAGGCAATTGAACGGGTTCCTTTCTCATCTCATTTCGAAGCCCGAAGGCCTCAAAACTTTTAATCATTTATTCAGTTTTCAAAGAGGTTGCTTTTTTATCAATCTGTATTTTCATCGTCAAGCTTTTTTTAATTTTTTTTCAAAAATTTTAAAAACCTGATTTTGAAAAAGTTGGTGGAGATGACAGGAATCGAACCTGCGACCTATAGCTTGCAAAGCTACCGCTCTCCCAACTGAGCTACACCCCCAACTAGACAAAATCGCGAGACACAAATCTAAGAGAGTCGAAACATTATGTCAAAGGAAAAAAGTCTCAAACTTAATTTTTTTTGCGGCTCCTAGGGAGAAGCCGAATCTACGACATTATATAGACATAAGCCGGCAAGTTTTGCCTAAGCTCTTGGCCGGGGGATAAACATTTTAAAGCCTGTGCTCAACAAAAGCTTAAGTTGGGTCGCCGTTTTAATCCTTGCGATGATGCCGATAAGTCTTCTTGGATTACTATAAAACAAAAGCATTCCGTAATTTTTTATTATCAAGAAGAGTATTCTCTGCTTCTTACTCTGTTGTTCTCCAAAGTATGAGTCTAATTTACTTGTCTCTTCAGAGTGAATATTTATCTCATTAAAGTATGCTGAGCCTGTTCTGGGAGCGAAGAGATTAATTGAAAGAAAGCTCGCCTTTGATGAGTTAAGATAATGAATCGTTCTCAACATATCTCTATAGGTATCACCGGGAAGTCCAATGATCATATGAGAGAGAACAAAAATCCCGTTATTTTCTATTTGCTGGATTCTATTTTTTAAATCATTCGCATTTTGCTGTCTTTTAATCTGCCTCATAGAAACTTCATTAATAGTATCAACTCCAACCATTATGAGGTAGCAGCCTGACTCTTTCATTTGCAGAAGAAGACTCTCCTCTAGAATTTCTGAACGACTCAAACAGAACCAATTCAAATTAAGAGGGGCTATTTTAGTAAGAAGGTGTTTGGTTCTTTCTTTATTTAAAGCAAAAGTAAAATCTCTTATCCATAGGTTCTTAATACCTAACGACTTTATATGTTTTAATTCTTCAATGATATCGGCAACACTACGCTCTCTGTAATTAACAGAACTTCCTGGACAGTAATTACATGAGAACTTGCAACCAAAGTTTGTAAGAACAGAGGTGCAAAGCTCATCTATCATAAAAGGTACGGAGTACCTTTTTACCTGAAAGAGTTCATGGCGAGGAGTTGAATACCGTACCTCAGTTTCCTTTACAGAAGGTGTGAAGACAGCTTGGCCTTCATTTTTATATACGATGTTACTTTCAGCTTTTCCTTCTTGAATAAAGGTAGCTAGTTGGGAACAAGGATATTCATAGATGATTGAATCCACCTCAGGATAAACAATCATCTGTTTCGGTGAAAAATAAAACACGTCTCCAATAAAAGTAGTCTTAAAGGATAACTTTTCTTTTAAACGAGCAATCAGTGCACGATCTGTATGGTGAGTGAGAATAGATGAAAGAACTACAATGTGGTGAGGAGCAAAGCTGAGAATCTCTTGTTCTACTTCATCCCTCTTTTTCTTTTCAATAACAGCATCTAGTACCTTAAGATCAAAATGATCTGCCAGATCCCCACTTAAAACTAAGAGATCGACGGGGATCCAATAGTAGCCGGCCTTAGACGTATTAGAACAATACTGATCCTTAATAATCATTGAGCCATTTGCTGTTGGTGGGCTTAAGAGTAAAACTCTTTTTCTTGTCATCAATCCCTCTTTCACAAATCCAGAGTTAGTATATAATCATTTTCATATGTCATATCTTATCCACTTACTTTGTCTCACGGGTCTCTTTTCATTAGCTATTCTACTACAAGAAAAGAATCCGTTCGAGGACGGGACTTATACGAGCTTTACGTTAAGTATAATGGAAGATGGGGATTTTAACTTAATAAATCAGACAAAAGATCCTGGGAAAAACTGGCTTGCTACTCAAACCGGAAATCACTCTAATTATGAGCATCCGGCCATTGCTATTTATCTTTTTCCTTTTATTGGCTATCAAAAGCTTTTTCTAGGGGAGCAGTCTTTTACCCAAGCTCATATTCTTGCCACTATTTTCTTTCTGATGCTGGGTCTAATTCTATTAAAACAAGTTTTAGATCATCTCGGGTTCATCCATAGTAAAGAAGCTATAGGAGTCATCGCCTTAAGTACTCCCTTTCTCTGGTTTACCTTCATGGCATCAACCAGTAGCAATATCTTTTCGCTTGTTTATTCAGTGATTGTCTTGAGTGCTTTTTGTTTTAACGAGCATAAAAATACTAGAAGTTTCTATTTCTTTTTGGGAGTTGTAACCACTTTAGGTTTTGCTATTCGGATTCAGCAGTTTTGGATTTTTAGTCTTTTTCTTTATCTTCTTTCAATTGATAAAAACCGCTCTTACCATAAAGTTCTATCCTACTTCGCAGGAGCGCTCATTCCCCTTACCTTACTTTTATGTAATCTGTACCTAAGAAGTGGAAGCCTTATTCATCCTCACCACGTTTACACTTCTTGGACAAGACTTGGGGAGTTCTGGAATACTACCTTATATTATGCTCTCTTCGGGCCCAATGGGTATTTTGTTCTCTCTCCCATTTATATAATTATTTTGATTCAAGGGCTTATTTTACTTTTTAGGAACTACGAACATAAAAAGCTCTATTTAAGCCTTGTGGTTCCTCCAACTTTTCTTTTTCTCTATTACAGTACTCAGTGGCCTTTGATGGATAGTTTGGCGGGAAGACACCAGCTTGATTACTTCTTTCTTTATGCTTTGATCATCGCTTTTGCCTTGGATTGGTCTAAAGAAAATAAAAAAATTTATTATTCTCTCTGGTCACTTATTGCTGTTGCCATTATTTGGAATTTTAGAACTCATCTTGCTTACTTTTATGTGGATAATACCAATTGGCCGGAATGGCAGTTCACTTACTTTGTTTCACCTCAGTATCTAAAAGAGCAGCTGTTTGGTCTCGGACCCTTAATTAATCCACTCACCCATTTAAAAGCTGTTTTAAAGTTCATACCTTTAATTTTGATATTATCGGCTGCCACATATTTTTTTGGACGCCTCTCTAAAAGGAACTATTTACGGTTTTGTTATTATTTTATTCTATGGGGAGTAAGCTTTTACTTCTTATTCACTCAATTAAATATTTTTAATAACCCTCGTAATGTGAGTAACTATCGACTTGAAGGAATATATAATTCCAAAGTGATAACTTCTGGTAATGCCGCGACTTTTTATGATGATTTTATCGAGACCCATCATAAGGCCTTGAGATGGCACCTGATGCAAAATGACTGCTCAACTGTGCTAAGATTAATAGAGATAAAAAATGAGTTCCTTAAAGTAGTGAAAAAAGAAATCGTTCATGATCCTATAGGCTTTGTGGATCATTTAAACGAAGGTAAACTCAAGGAGTCTTATTTGGAAGGACAAGATTTAGAAAAGTTATATTCAACCTTAGAGGAAACATGTCCTTTATAAAAAAGAATTTCGCTTCTTTTATTAGGCTCGGTTTTTCCTATCTTGCTGGAAAGAACTATCCCTTTGTGTCTGTTCTAAGATTGAATGACGCCTGTAATATGAGTTGCAGCTATTGTGACTCCTATAAACTTTCAAAATCCATTGAAATTAACTCCCTCCTCACTTTCCTCGATAATATTTATCAGAAAGGCTGCCGCTTTATGATCCTCACGGGAGGAGAAGCCTTTCTCTACAAAGATCGAGAAAAGTTAATGGAGTGGTTTGAAGGTAAAGGGATCTACCTGGTTATTAATACAAATGGAAAGCTCATTAATCAAACAGAGTACTCACAATTCCTTCAGAAAGCTGATGAAGTACTCATCAGTATTGATGGGCCTGAGGAATATAATGATCTTCATCGAGGGAAAGGGACTCACAGTAAAGTCATTCAAACTTTAGATTTTTTAAAAAAATTAAAAAAGAAAATAACTCTCTCAGTGGTATTAACAAAATATAATTCCAATGAAGAGGTTTATGATTATATAAGAAAATTAAAACTAGAATATGGAGCAAGTGTAGGGATTAATCCCGTTACTGCAAATGGCCGTATCAATAGTTCTGACTTTTCAGAATCATCTGCTGTTCCTCTCCAAGAGTTAAAAAACTTTAGAAGCTATATTATTTGCCATCAAAAATCATTTAAAGAAGTTCCAGCGATGCTTCTTGATTACCTGGTGTCCCCTAAGCCTTTTGTGTGTAAGTCCATGTCTTATGCTATCTATGTGGATGTTGATCACGGCATTTACCCTTGTATAAATGTGACAGACAGACCTGAAGCTCGTTTTTCTGATATCGAAAGTTTTGATGGGAAATATCAAAAAAAGATAGAGTGCCAGCAATGCAATTGCACTCCACTCATTATGGGAAACCTCATGTTTCAGGATGGAAGATTTCCTTCAGTCAAAAAAGTTTTTGGAATCATCAAAAGACATTTATAAACGAGTTGGATTCAAGAGTGACCTTAAAGCAACCCAGGCATGTCTGAAGAAAACCACAACTCTCATGACCTTTATTCTCATTTCTTGAATAGGCTCAGGAACAGGATCTCGATACCTCATGGCCCCTGTCCCAGGACGAGGGGTATATTTTAAAGGAAGAATGGCATCAAAGCCGCTAATGGTTTTCAGAGAGGCCAGATAATCTTTGAAGCGCTCGCCCGGAAATCCGA
>CAYWMU010000210.1:0-4786 GCA_964459395.1 uncultured Bacteriovorax sp. | reverse complement strand
TTCCTGGTAGAGCATGAGACAGAGCTTGGAAAGTATGAGTTTGTCGCAGAAGTAAAACTCAAAGATGTGAGTATGACCGGCGTGGGCTTTGTTACTAATGTTCCTCTACCAGTAGGAGCGATCCTTCGTTGCTCTCTTCAATTTAAACGACTTCGTTTTGATTTCGGTGCAAGTATTGTGCGAGTTTTTAAGGCGATGGATGAACAGGACCTGATGAACTATGGTGCTGAACTTGATAATGAAGACTATGGGAATATGAAGCGCTTTATTGAGCAATATATTAACTCTCTTCCGCCAGAGAGACTTAAAGATAGTCTTATTCAACTTGCACTCTCTGAACATTTTGCCTCTGAGAAAGAAGGCTTTGAAATGTTTAGTCTTCTTCTTTCTTTATTTAAAGACATTACTCAGTTTGGAAATAAAGAGAAGTTTGTTGAAAGCATGCTGGAAGAGATTATTCGAATCCTTAATGCTCAGCGGGCCACTGTTTATTTGGTGAATACTGAAAAGAATGAATTAGAAGCAGTCGCGGCCCTAGGTATTGATAAAGAACTTTTAAAATTTGATTACCGTAAGGGGATTGCGGGTTCTGTTTTTACGACGGGAGTATCGTTAAACATTGATACTACTTCCGATAAGGTGAGATTCTCTCAAGAGCTAGATAAAATTACTGGTCTTGAGACTAAATCAATTATTTGTTCACCCATTGTGAATCGTGAAGATAAGATTATCGGAGTCATTGAAGTTTGTAATAAGAGAAATGAGCATCGATTCCTCATAGAAGATGAAAAAACAATGAAGGTTCTGGCCCTTATTCTCTCGAGTGTTTTCCATAATTATTCTCCTCTCTCAGAGAAGTCTCTCATTAGAAGGTTTTCCGCTCCTTATGATAGAGAGCATGCTTGGATTGGTAGATCTCCTCATACAGCAGAATTGAGAAAGTCTATTGTTCATCTTAAAGACATCGATTCAACGATCCTAGTGACAGGAGAAGCAGGAGTAGGTAAAAAACTTTTTACTCGTATAGTTCATAATGAAGGAAAAAGAGGGCTTGCTCCATACCGGGTTTTCAATATCAAAGGTGTGGATGCTCACTCAATGTTTAAAGAATTTAACCAAGGTCAAATCTTTAGAGAGTGTGCTGGCGGAACTCTTGTTTTCGATGAGATTGGGTTTATGCCACTTAGTTTACAAAAAGAGCTTATTCAACTTATTCATCTTTCAGACGAGTGCGATGTAAGAGTGATTTTTACGACGAGTCGTGATTTAAAAGTGCAGATCGAAGAAGAGGGGACTTTTAACCCTGAACTTTATAAGATCATTTCTTCGAGTGAGGTTTATATTGAGCCTCTCAGAAAGCGTCCTCAAGATATTGAAGATATCCTTAATTTCTACCTGAAAAAAGAATGTCGAAAGCAGGGGCTTTTGATGAAGGATTTCACAGAGGAAGTGAAGAGTCAGCTCATCAGTTACTCGTGGCCAGGAAACGTCAATGAACTCGAAAAAGCTGTCGAGAAGGCCGTGCTATATAATCCAAAGTCTCACGTTATAAGTGACCTTGGCTCTAAGGCCATTCCGATTATTGATATCACTAAAACAGCAGGGGCTTTACTTGAAAATATTCCTCATGCAGATAATCCGGAGATACCTTTAAAGGATCGTGTTGCTCTTGTTGAGAGAGAGATGATTCTTGCGGAAATTAAGAGATGCAGAGGTAATAAGTCAAAGGCCGCAATTGCTATGGGGATTTCTCGAGAGGCCCTTCGTAAGAAACTTCTAATGAGTGATGAAATCATAGAAAATCTAAAAAACACAGAATCACAAAAAGCAGCTTAAAAAAAACTCAGGAGGAAAGAATTCTCTTTCCTCCTTCTTAACTTTTTTCGTATCTTACCGATAAGCCATTACATTCCAAAAACAAAAGGTAACTCGTTTTGCAGCAGCTGGGCATTCTACTCGCCAACTTCCGCTTTCTAGACCTGCTCGATATTGCAGCAGTTACTTATATTATTTATCGCTTTCTCATTATTGTTCAGGGTACTCGTGCCTACCAAATGCTTTTTGGAATTCTTGCCCTGGCCCTCTTGTGGTGGATAAGCCGTGCTTATGAGCTTTATTCTCTTAGTTTTGTTCTTAAAAACTTTTTTGACTACTTATTCATTATTCTCATTGTCCTCTTCCAGGATCAAATTCGTTCGGCGTTAGTTTCAATCAGTGGAACTCAACTTCTAGGGCGTAACGATAACAATAAACTTGATCAACAGATTGAAGAAGTGGTTGCAGCTTGTGCTGCTCTTTCAAAAGAGCGGACTGGAGCACTAATTGTTTTTGAGAAGAATCACGGTCTTCTCAATTATTCCTCTACCGGAACCAAACTTGATGCTCAGGTTCATTCAGATTTAATTTATTCAATCTTTCAGTATAAATCTCCTCTGCATGATGGTGCGATCATTATTTATAATGGAGTGATCCAGGCCGCGGGATGTTTTTTACCCCTTTCGAAAAATGTTGAAATCGATCGTCACTTTGGAACTAGGCATAGAGCTGCTTTAGGAATTACAGAAATTTCAGATGCAGTCGTTGTGACGGTTTCCGAGGAAACAGGAAAAATCAATATTTGTTATAATGGTGTTTTCCATCTTATGGATACTGAAGAACTTTTAAGAAAGTATCTTCGCAAATTCCTTATGGAAATCGATAGAGTTGGTCTAACTGAACAGGCAGCGAGAACGTAGATGAGAAAGAAAGTTAGACAGATGAGAAAGCATTCTCTCAAGTTTATATCTCTTTTCACCGCCATCTTTCTATGGATGTATGTTCAAAACTCAGAGACGGTAAAGTTTGAAAAGACAGTCGCTCTCGATTTTTCTCTTCCTAGTGATATGGTTTTTGCTGAAACGCCAGTGCAAGAAGTCATTTTTATGATTGAGGGGCCTCGGGCCTTTGTGCGTAATGTTTCAGAAAGAGAAGATCGTCTCCTCATTGATCTCAATCGTGGAGGGGCGAGAAAACAACAGAATTTTGGAATTGATATTGTTCCTACTCAGCTCAGTCTTCCATTTGGGATGGTGGTAGAGCGAGTACTTCCACGAAAAATTAATATAAAACTTGAGAAAAAAGCTCTGAAGAAAGTTCCCATCAAGCCACGCTTCATTGGATCCTTTCCAGAGGGTCTTAGCTTTGCCAAAACAGAAGTTCAGCCAAAGGAAATTGAGATTTGGGGACCACAAAGTCTTATAAAAAATATTAAAGAAGTGACGACTACCCCCATTGATCGAGAAGCTCTCATTGGGGCCACTTCTGTGAACCTTGAACTCATTCAACGTGATGAACGGATTGTTTATGAAGTTCTTCAACCTCCAAAACTAAACTACCAGCTAAAAGCAAGTAAATCTAATGTGGTTTTAAGAGACCTCCCGATTCGTTATCTCACTCAGAATAAGAAGGCCCGCGCCAATACTGGAACGGCCACAGTCCGTTTATTGGTTCCGGAGAGTATGAAAGAGAGAGGAAATCTCGCTTTGGCCCCTTCTGTTCAAGTGTGGGCCGACATTCCTGGCCAAAGTGAAGGACAAGTTGAAGCTAGTCTTCGGGCCATTCTTCCACCGGGTGTTCATTTAGTGGATATTTCACCACGATCTATTATTGTTAACTTAGAATAAGTGTTATACTGATTTTTAAGTTCATCATGTTTAAGTGAGTCACAAATATGTCTAAAAGAAATTTTTTTGGTACGGATGGTATTAGAGGTAAAGCAAACTCTTACCCTATGACAGGAGAAGTCGCTTTTGTTTTAGGACGGGCAGTAACAAGTTACTTTCAAAGAAATGTTTCTAAAAAACCTTTAATCATTATTGGTAAAGATACTCGATTATCTTGTTATATGCTTGAGCAGGCCTTCTCAGCAGGAGTGTGTGCACAGGGTGGTAGGGCCATTTTAACAGGTCCTCTGCCGACACCAGGAGTGGCCTTCGTCACTCAAAGTATGAGGGCCGATGCTGGAGTGATGATTTCTGCAAGTCACAATTCTTTTGAAGATAATGGAATTAAAATTTTCGATAGAACAGGACACAAGCTCCCTGATCATATTGAGCTAGAACTTGAAAAGATGCTCGAGCAACCAAGCCTAATTCCCGTGCGTTTTGGCGATCAATTAGGAAATGCTAAAAGACTCGATGAAGTTATTGGCCGCTATATTGTTCACACTAAAGCAGCCTTCAATGAGCAATACTCTCTTGAGGGACTTCGTATCGTAGTTGATGGTGCCAATGGGGCCGGCTATAAACTAGCTCCTCAAGTTTTTGAAGAACTAGGAGCTGAAGTTATCACTCTTGGTAATACTCCTAACGGAACAAATATTAATAAAAACTGTGGTGCGCTTTTTCCACAACTATGTGCAGACACTGTAAAACTCTACCGTGCAGACCTGGGAGTTTGTCTTGATGGTGATGGTGATAGGCTTACCATTATTTCGGGACAAGGCGAGATCATTAACGGCGATAAGGTCATTGGAATTTGCGGAAAGTTCCTTAAAGATAATGGAGAACTGGGGGCGGCCAATGAAGTGGTCGGAACAGTGATGAGTAATTTCGGAGTCGAGTCTTACCTACAAAAAAACGGCATTAAGTTCACTCGAACTCAAGTAGGAGACCGATATATCGTTGAGCACATGAAAGAGAGTGGGGCCCTCTTCGGAGGAGAGCCTTCGGGTCACTTAGTTTTCAAAAAGTATTCCACCACCGGTGATGGTATTCTTGCGGCCCTAAAGTTAATTGAAAGTATGAGG
>CAYWMU010000209.1:0-4807 GCA_964459395.1 uncultured Bacteriovorax sp. | reverse complement strand
TTAGTGTAGTATCTGTTCATATGCAGATAATATGCTATTTATAGTGATTATGCAAGGTCGGACTAATAAGTTGAAATTCTGTTTGTGTTTTAATATAATATTATATCTCGTTTTACCATAGCAGGATTTTACGAGGTTACAAAAATAAGAATTATTTTCGAATAATTCGTAAAGTATCCCCTCCGCAAGGAGGGGTAACTTTTTATATACCTATTGATATGTTATAATCAGTTGAACATTACTCTTTTTCAGCTGATGCAAAACTTCAAATACACCTTAGGATTAGATTTAGGGGTCAGTTCAGTAGGGTGGAGCGTTGTTGAGATTGATGAGGATGAGAATATTTACTATCCCAAAAGGCTTATTAGGACAGGTGTCCGTGCCTTCTCGGCGGCGGAAACTCCCAAGGAAGGATACTCTCTCAATAAAGTACGTCGAGAAGCCAGATCTTCAAGAAAAAGACTCCGAAGACGTAGAGCACGTCTTAACGAACTAAAGAAACTTTTAGTAGGAATAGGTTTTATAGGGAATCGAGATGAACTGAATACTCCTCTAGATCCATGGGAAGTAAGGTCAAGAGGTTTAGACGAGAAACTTACAAAACTGGAGCTAGCTAAAGCAGTTTTACATATAGCAAAACATAGAGGTTTCAAATCCAATAGAAAAAAAGATCCTGAAGATGGAGGTGGTAAATTTGCTGAATTTATCAAAGTCAATAAAGAAAAAATAAAAAAAGAAGGTTATAGGACGTATGGGGAGATGCTGTTTAAAGATCCTGCCTATAAGAATCAGAAAAGAAATAAAGGATCCAATTATTTATTAACTATCGACAGAAAATCACTTAGACATGAACTGGAGCTGATTCTGGATAAACAGAGCGAGTATTATACGGAACTGGATGAGGATACAAAACTAGAAGTTTTTGACATAACCCAGCATCAGTTGCCATTTGCTTCAGGAGATCAGATATTAGGGATGGTAGGTACATGTGAATTTATAGAGACCGAGAAAAGAGCAGCTCAAAGTTCTTATACTTTTGAAACTTTTAGGATCTGGCAGTTTTTAAACAATACAAGAATTAAAGATTTTGATGCTTATACTGAGAGACCTCTTACAAGTAAAGAAAAGGAAGATATTATAGAGCGAATTCATGAAAAGAAAACTCCATTAACATATGCCAATCTCAGAAAACTATTGAAGCTTAACGAAAAGACAGGGTTTAAAGAATTGGGTTATTTGTGGAAGGATCAAAGAGAAAAAATTGAGAAGCAGCGAAAATTACCACACTTAACTGGATTTCATACAATTAGGAAGTCTTTCGAAGGTTATCCCGAAAAATGGGAGAACTTAAAAAGTGATACAGCCAAGCTTGATGATATTGCTTGGATTCTAAGTGTATATAAAACTGATGAAGATATATCCGAAGCTTTGAAAAATATCGGGATTGATGAAGAATCTATTGATTTGTTATTAGCTATAACGAATTTTAACGGGTTTGGACATTTGTCCATTAAAGCTATGAATGAAATATTGCCTTTTCTTAAAGAAGGGAAGGGTTATTATGAAGCATGTAAAGAAGCAGGATTTGGAGATAAAGGTAATTCAAAAAGGTATCATAAGTTACCTGTTATCAATACAGAGGAGGTTTGTAATCCTGTAGTTCTGAGAGCATTAACACAGGCACGAAAGGTTGTAAATGCTGTAATCGATGAATATGGCCCTCCATCATATATTCATATTGAATTGGCAAGAGACCTCGGAAAACCAAGAGATGAAAGAAACAGGATAAAAAGGCTGCAAGACCAGAATTTTGCAAATAATCAAAAACTGATAGAACAACTACAGGAAGAGTTCGATATCAATAAACCAAGCGGTACGGATATATTGAAGCTGAAATTGTGGTTGGAGCAATCAGAAAAATGTGCATACTCCCTGCAACCTATAATTGCGGAACGATTATTCGAGCCTAACTATACTCAGATTGATCATGCACTTCCTTACTGTAGATCTTTAGATGACTCATATAATAACAAGGTATTGGTTTTATCTTCGGAGAATCAAAAGAAGAAGAAATTAACTCCATACGAGTATCTGAACGGTATAAATAACTCAAATAAGTGGCAAAATTATAAAAATTTTGTCCAAAGCTTGAACATTTCTCACAAAAAACGGGAAAAACTTTTATCAAAGGCAAAGCTGGAGCCTGTTGATCTTAGAACATTTATGGAGAGGGATTTGAACGATGCAAGATATATTGCAAAGTTCTTTAAAGATTATGTTGAAAAAAATTTAGAGTTTAGAGGCAAGGAAAATAAAAGGAGAAAGGTGTATACATATAATGGACGATTTATTGCTGAGCTGAGGAGGCTCTGGGGGCTAAAGAAAGACAGGGAAGAAAGCAATCGTCATCACGCACTTGATGCGACGGTAGTCGCTGTAGCATCTTTTGGCCAAATACAAAAGATAACTAGATACCTTCAGAACTATAATGGATATGAGAAGATGCATCTTCCCTATCCTTGGAAGGGTTTCTGGTCTGATATAAAGATAAGAATATTCTCAGGTGATCCAGTTAGAGAGATGGGAAATCAGGGCGTGATTGAGTTGTATGAAGATATAAAAGACGATATTAAGCCGATACGTGTGTCTAGACCACCTGTCAGGAAAATGACAGGGCCAGCTCATGCCGAAACAGTTTACTCACCTAAGCTGGTAGATGAAGGATTTATCATAAAGAGAATAGATGTTAAATCCATAGAATCAAAACATCTGGAGAATATATATGGAGATGATATAAATGTCATATCTGTCCTTAAGGAGTATATTAAAGAAAATCCGGATCCGAACAAACGAACATATTACCCCAGGAAGTTAGCCAAAAAAGGTGAGGGACCGGAAATAAAAAAGGTAAAAATTAAAGAGCCAAGCAACCTGACTGTTTCTGTTAGAAGCGGTAAAGGTGTCGCTGCTAACGGCTCTATGGTAAGGGTAGATATATTTACTAAGGACAACAAGTATTATCTTGTTCCAGTCTATGTTCATAATCTTGCTGGAAAAAATGAGTTGCCGATGGTTACAACAGGAGTGAAAGGGAAGAAGATCGAGCTTGATCAGACGTATCAATTTTTATTCTCACTTTATCCTGATGATTACTTTGAGATTATTGATCATGGACAGGTTTTAGAAGGTTATTATGTACAGACTGATAGTAGTACAGGAAATTTAAAGTATATTATCCATGATGAACCTAGAAGAAGCAATACTTCTAACAAAGCAATAAAAACAGTTGATAAAATTAGGAAGTGCCAGATTTCTGTATTAGGTGATAAAAGCTATATTACTTCTGAACAAAGGATAAATAAAAAATGAGTTCTCGCAGTATCGTAATTTCAGATACTGCCCGATTAAATAATCATCAGAACAACCTCGTCGTTACAAAAGATAATGAGGAAGTTCGTATACCGTTGGAAGATATTGCTACAATTCTTTTGGACTCTACCCGTTCTGTTGTCACTACAAGTCTGCTTTCAAAAGCAAACGAATTTGGAATAGGAGTTATTACAACTGATGAACGACACTTACCATCAGGGATCCTTCTGCCATTAAACCAGCACTATTCACAACTGGAACGAGTCAATAGTCAAGTAACGCAATCCTCGCCATTTAAAAAACAGTTGTGGCAAAAGGTAGTAATATCCAAGATAGCTAATCAGTCAATCTGTTTAGAGCTATCTGGACAAACCGATGGTGCGGGGCATATTTTAGGGTTTGCCTCCAGAGTTAAATCAGGAGATTCTACACATATGGAATCTTTGGCTGCTCGTTATTACTTCCAGTACTTATTTGGAACTGATTTCTCGCGAAGAGATGAGACTGAATTAAACAAGGCTTTGAATTACGGTTACTCAATACTTAGAAGCGCTATAGCTAGAGAACTTGTAGTATCAGGATTTGTAACTTCATTAGGTATTCATCATTGCAACCAATTTAATAATTTTAATCTTTCAGACGATTTTATCGAACCTTATAGGCCATTAGTTGATTTATGGGCTTATTATCATATGACTTCTGGCGTAGTTTTTTCTAAATACGAAAAATATAGACTAGTTGCTTTATTAAATCACTCCATTCAGCATTCAGATAAGAATACCTCTGTGTATAATTCTATTAGAGAAACTGTCAAGTCTTATGTTATTTGTCTTAATGCTAAAGATTCTTCACTTTTAACATTGCCTAAGTTAAATAAACTTAGAATCCATAATTATGAGTGATAAATTCATGAGAATATTGGTTTTCTTTGATCTGCCAGTAAAGAGGAAAAAAGAAAGAAAAGTGTATACTCATTTCCGCAAATTTCTGGAAAAAGACGGCTATGATATGATTCAATATTCCGTATATTCTCGTATATGCAATGGAAAAGATAATGTAGATAAACACATAGGTAGACTAAAATACGAGATACCTAAAAAAGGTTCTGTCAGATCAATGGTTATTACAGACAAACAGTATGGAAACATGATAATTCATGTGGGTAAAAAAACCGCAATTGAACGGAAAATCACAAGCGATCAGCTCGTAATTTTTTAGTAAAAAAGCCCAATAACCTCTCTTCCCGTGTGTTCCCTGTTCTCTAATTTTACCATAGCAGGATTTTAGAGGGAACAAAAACCGTGCTATCAGACGTAATTTTCCCAAACCTATTTTACCATAGCAGGATTTTAGAGGGAACAAAAACAGGGTTGGCTCTGCCATTATAGATAAAACTATTTTACCATAGCAGGATTTTAGAGGGAACAAAAACTCTAAT
>CAYWMU010000208.1:0-4830 GCA_964459395.1 uncultured Bacteriovorax sp. | reverse complement strand
AAATACTTTCCTATAAAGAAGACTGTTAGGTCGGATATAAATACTGCGAAAAAACAAACAATTGCAAGAGTACCTACATGAACTCCAATGGCACCAGGGTATGGTGGAGGATAGGTGACAGTATCTTGAGCAATGTGTGCCACAAGTCCTGCTGTGATTAGGACTACTTCCTCAGGGATAGGGAGTCCAAAGGAACTGGCAAACATAAAAAGGACTACGAAGCCGTAAACATAACTTGGTTGGTAGGCATATTCTGTAAAAAGAGCAAGTAATGAAGCTTCTGAAAACTCGAACATCTCACTCCTTAGATAATCATCCCTACGATCGTTGCTGTCATAAGCGAACAAATCATACCGCCAATCAGGGCCTTAAAACCTAATTGGGCAATGGTTGATTTTTTTGCAGGAGCGAGTGAACCTATTCCTCCAACTTGAATGCCGATAGAAGCAAAGTTAGCAAATCCACTCAATATATAAGTAACCATGATAATAGATTTAGGATCTTTGAAAACTTCATTGGCCTTCATCTTTCCGAAGTTCATATAGGCCACGAATTCGTTAAGAACAATTTTTTCACCTAGAAGCTGACCCACACTGACCATATCAACCTTAGCTATACCAATGAGCCAGATGAGTGGAGAAAAGAGATAGCCGAGAATAAATTGAAGAGAGAGACCTTGGTATTGCCCTTCAGTTGTTTTCTGAATGAGAGAATTAATCCCAGTATTTGCTCCAATGAGATCAAATAATATGTAATTTCCCATAGCGATGAGAGCAATGAAAACAATTAGCATTGCGCCCACATTAAAAGCGAGGCGTAGTCCATCCTCTGTTCCAATGGAGATAGCTTCTATGATATTAGAACCAATTTTTTCAGAGGAAACAGTTACGGCGGTATTAACCACTTCCTCTTGAGGAAGAAGCATTTTAGAGACAGCAATACTTGCAGGAGCGGCCATGACTGAAGCAGCTAGAAGATGTTTAGCAAAAAATAGTTGTTGCTCTGGATCTCCTTCTCCTAAAAATCCAACGTAAGCAGCAAGCACTCCTCCCGCAGAGCTGGCCATACCTCCAACCATCACACAAAGAATCTCAGACTTTGTCATTTTTTCGATATAAGGCTTAATCAAAAGTGGAGCTTCTGTCTGTCCTAAAAAAATGTTGGCGGTGGCAGAGAGGTTTTCTGCTCCTGAAATATTTAAAAATTTAGAGAGTAACCAAGATAGGCCGTAAACAATTTTCTGTAATACTCCTAAATAGAATAAAAGACTTGTGAGTGCTGAAAAGAAAATAATGGTAGGAAGGATTTGAAACGCAAAAATAAAGCCAAAGCTACTAGCATCTAATAGGTTCCCAAAGACAAAACTAGATCCTTGTTTAGTAAAGTCAAGGATAACGACAAATACCTTTGAAATGGTTTCAAATATCTGAGCTATAAAAGGTATCTTTAAAATTGAAAAAGCAAAAGTAAATTGTAGAACCAGGGCCGTAAGGATCAGCTTCCACGAAATCATTTTTCTGTTAGAACTAATAAAGAATAGAATTAGGGCCAGAACAAAAAGTCCTAAGATTCCACGAAGAACATCTTCCACGACAGGTATCTCCTAGTTGTGTAAATACAATGGCGACCCTACCATAAACCACTTCTATCCATAGTCTGGATAGAACCCTTTTTGCGATGAATTATAAAAACACGAGCTAAACTGCTAGTCAAGATAAGGGTACATTTTTTTGAGGTATATAGAACTGTAAAGTCCTGAAAATGCAATTTATAGACTTTCGATAAATGAATGGATTTCTTCTAGGGAATTAAACAATTTTAAGTTTCTTCTTAGTTTAACCATTGGCCCCTGTGCGTCTGGACCTCCTAAACCAATAACTACATTCTTAGGGAGCTGCTTATCTATGAAATGCAGATAGGAAAACAGGGCATCTTTATCTTTAGCATAGGTAGAAGAGAGTATTAAGTGAGTCGCTTCGTAGCGAAGACAAATCTCTACAATTTGTTCTTTAGGAGTATTAACTCCGATATAAAGATTAGGCCTTCCACAAAGAGTGGCAATGGTTGAGCTGATGAGAATTCCTAGTTCGTGTAATTCGTTTTCAGGTGTAGTAAAAACAAGGCGTGCTTTTGATTTTTTTTGAGGAAGAGAGTTTCTGAGAGAAAAAAGTTCTTCCTTGATCATAGCAGAGAGAATGTGTTCTTGAGCAATTGAGAAATGAGAATTATCGACTAATGAGTTCATCTCTTGAATTAGCGGAACAATAAATAGAAAAATAAAGTCCTTGTTTCCGAGTTTTTGTCTTTGGGTAAATATGATTTCCTTTACTCTATCCCAAGAAAACTTTTCAGCATGAGAGAGCAGTTTTAACACGTCTTCATTTTGAAAGCTTGTTATAACAGGTAGCATGGATTCAGTGAGAAGCTCTTGCAGCTCCTTATAATTGAGAGATGCAATTGAGCTAATTTGATAACCTCTATCAACGAGATCTTTTAAAGCTTTTATCTTTAACAATTCATCTGAAGAATAAAGGCGTCTGCCTTTCTCTGTTCTTTGCGGGGTGACTGCCTGATATCGGTTTTCCCAACCTCTTATGGTAAACTCCGAGACTCCTGTTAGATCGATGACTTGCCGAATGGTGAATTGTTTTTTTTCTTCCATAGACTCATTATACTCTTTTAGAGAAAATAGGTAAATGCTTAGAGGTTATATGAAGACAATAATGATCATACTCTTTTCTTTTGCCACTCTCAAGGCCCCTGCTTCAGAAGTCTCTGTATCATTTTCAGATATTAGGAGTGATAAGGGATATATTTTTTATCTGCTTTTTGATGGAGCAGAGGGGTTTCCTGATAATGAAAAAAAAAGTGTGCGCCAGGGGAGAGTTGAAGCTAAGGTGGCCAAGAGTGAGGGGATAGTTTTTCAAGGGCCAGAGAAGGGCCAGTATGCACTGAGTATTTTTCATGATGAAAACTCCAACAGTAAGCTAGATACTAATTTTCTAGGAATTCCCAAAGAGGGATTTGGTTTTTCACAAAATCCTAAAGTCCTTTTTGGGCCACCATCGTTTAAGAAAAGTCGTTTTAAATTAGATAAGAAAACTGATCTTAATATTAAGGTTATTTATTTTTTATAGATTCATACATCATCATACATTTTTTTCGGTTGGCCTCGTAGTTAACAATAGGTGATATATATTTAGGAGCAGTAAATCTATTTGGATGATGGACTTCCTTTCCCTTTAGATGACTAATTTCAGGAACCCATTTTCGAATAAAATCTCCATCGGGATCAAACTTTATACTTTGGGTGTAGGGATTAAATATTCTAAAGTAGGGTTGAGCATCACACCCTGTACTTGCTGACCACTGCCAACCACCATTATTGGCCGCCAAATCATAGTCGAGAAGTTTTTGAGCGAAATATTTTTCTCCCTTACGCCAATCAATAAGTAATGTCTTGCAGAGAAAAGAGGCTGTTAACATTCGCAGTCGATTATGCATAAGACCTGTTGCATTTAAACATCTCATGGCCGCATCAATTAGAGGGAATCCTGTCTCTCCCTTACACCAACTGATAAAGTCTTCATCTGTACCCAAAAACTTAATATGATCATATTCAGGTTTAAAACTTTTATGAATTACCTGTGGATGAACATCAAGAATCATTTGATAGAAGTCTCTCCAAATTATTTCATTTAAAAAACTCTTATGTCCTTCGCTCCTTTGAGATTTAGCAAGCTTAATGACCTCACGAATAGAAACATTACCATGACGAATATAGACGGAAAGGAGAGAGGTTCCATCTATCGAGGGGAAGTTTCTATTTTCATGATATTCATAAATTCTTTCCTCAAATCTATTGATTCTCTCAAGGGCATGACTTCTTCCACCAGGAAGGATTGGATCCTTTTTTTTGAACCCAATTTTCTGATACCAGTCATACTCTAATATGCTTTGTGGGTTTTCCCATTGGAGTAGTTTTTCAAGGGAGCAGGGGTAATACTCGTACTCCTTATTTTGTTTTTCAAATACCTCAATCCATCTATTCTTATAAGGAGTGAAAACTTTAAACGGATTATTGGTCTTTGTTAAGACTTCATCTTTCTCAAATACAACTGAGTCTTTGAAGTTATAAAAGTTCACATTAATCTTTTTAAGCTCTCTTTCTACTTCTTTATCTCTTTTCTTAGCATAAGGCTCATAGTCACGATTACAATAAACGGATAAGGCATCGAACTTCTTAACGATACGAGGAATTTCTTCTACTGGGTCACCATAAGCAATAAAGAGACTTGATTGATATTTTTGTAATTCATTTTCAATTTCTATTAGAGAGTCATAAATAAAACTAACTCTTTGATCTTTTCTGTCTGTTAATTCACTAAGAATGCATTTATCGAAAATAAAAACAACTAAGGTAGGGCCCTTTTTTAAAGATTCACAAAGGGCCACATTATCTTCTAGCCTCAAGTCTCTTCTTAGCCAACAGATGTTAATGATAGAACTCACGGGCAATATACTCTCTTCTGAATTTAAATATTTTAGTAATGTCTGAGCTAACTTTTCTAAGTGCCACTAACTTTCCAATGGGACCGAGTGGAAGCTTATAGAGAACTCTGTCTCTTAGAAGTGTTCCTCCGGCAAAAGGAATGAGCTCATGAGTGTGCTTCCAGCTCTTATAGGGGCCTCGAAGTTGGTTATCAACAAACTGATGTGGTGGTTTCCATTCCTCGATTTTTGTCTTCCATTTTACGGGGATACCGTAAAGGGAGAGGCGATAGTCGATGATTGTGTTTTCTTTAATTTTGTCAGTTGAACTTTGGAGAA
>CAYWMU010000207.1:0-4832 GCA_964459395.1 uncultured Bacteriovorax sp. | reverse complement strand
CCACTCTTATACTCATAAACAACTGACGAAAGTAGGGGCCCAGGATCTAGAAAAAGAGATTACCACTGCCCTTAAAGATCTACGGTCAGTGCATGATGGACAAGAAATCCATTTTTTCCGCCTACCTTATGGAGCTGGTGTTAACACCACAAGAATCAGACAAAAGATTGCAGATAACAACATGATTCATGTCTTCTGGAACGTTGATACGCTTGACTGGATGGCACAACCGGCCAGTGATATTGTGAAAAGGACTATTGATTTAATGAAGAAGACAAAGAATGATGCCGGAGTTATTCTTTTTCATGATATTCACCAAAGAACAGCAGACGCTACTCCGCAAGTGATGGACTATCTTCAAAAAGATAATAGACGTGTATGTACTCTTAAAACGATTGTTGATGACATGAACTCAGGTGCAGAAAAAGTATGCTCAAAATAATAAGCTTTCTTTTTATTCTTTCTTGTTCATTTACAAATGACCATCGGGCATCCAGAGATGATGCCCCTAAGGATTTTTCGCCGCGAGAACTGATAACTTCAGCTCAAATGCTTACAAAAATCTATGACGAGCAAATGCCCCCTCTCTCCTGTGTTCCAGACACTGATAGTGCTGAGCTCCTTCTAAGAACCCTCAGACCACGCCTTGAGGTGGTTATCGATGATATTGAGGCCACTCTCGATCAGGATCATGAAGTCAATTCATTGGTTAAAAACTGCCAAAATGATTGTACCTGTGAATTTATAGATGAAATTTTCAGAGAACATCAATTGACTCTCACAAAGTCACAAACTACGACTCTTAGTAAAGGTATAAAGGCCAATGAGGGAGTGTGTCTTGTTGGACGAGCTAAAAGTTTTTGTGAATCAGTATTATTTAAAGAATTAGATAAAGAAAAAGGAGACTTTAGTTTTGAATAACTAAAGTCTCCATAAAAAGATTAGTTAATTTCGAGTGGGGCCCCATGCCTCATTGTATTGACGGCAACAGAACGAGTCCAAACGAATTGATCTAGTACAGCTTCAGGAGTCGCTAAATCAATGCCATCGATTTCAGAGAGAATGTTTCTCATATATACATCAAGGGCCACACCCTGAAGAATATCTTCATAAAGATCATTCTTAAAATGAGCAAAGCCACCGGCATAGACGTAACTAAAGTCGGCCTGATTATAGATTGTGCTAAGTCTCTTAATTCCAACCTTTGAAATATCAAGATTTGTTTTAGAGAACCCTGCTTTCCAAGCAAGATCTACAATCTTTAACCAAATGCTATAACTACTATCAGTCACACAAGCAATGCTCACACCACTTCCAAGGGCCAGAGCACTTAAAAGATAACAGATCCCTTTCAAGTTCGGTCTTGAATTAACTGTTACAAAAAGACCGGTCTCTCTAATTAAAGAATGATCATTATAAGAGAGCTGTCCTGGGATAACGTGATTTAACCTTTTACCCGTTAGGTAATTTTCTAAATTTTCATTTACCCAGTTAACAAACCCTACCAGTTGAGCTTTTTCTTTTTCATTTACTGAACCCATGAGATGTTCAAACTGATTAAGAAGCTCGCCTGAAAATTGGGCAAATCTTTTTAATCGACCTGAAACAGAAATAAGGGACGGTCTTGCTACTAGAAGCTCATAGCCACTATCCTCTGCCCATTGAACTTCTTCTTTTGTTGGGCCAACCTCTCCCAGAGGAAAGTGAAACTGATCCACATATCCGCTACCACCGGCCTTAGGTCCTGTACCAGACAGCTTAAAACCACCAAATGGTTCAATAGCAACTCTCGCCCCTGTGTTAGGTCTATTAACATAGAGGTTTCCGGCCCTAAGAAACTTTAAAAGGAAATCAATATCATCCTGAGATTGAGAATAAATTCCACCTGTAAGGGCGTATTCAGTAGAATTAAATAACTCAATGGCCTCAATTAATGAGTGATAAGTCACAATATGAATCACTGGCCCAAAAATCTCTTTCTGTGCCCACGAATCAGGTTTCTTAGCTTGGTGGAACGGGAGTTCAATAAGAGCTGGCCCAACACAGAAACCGTTCACCTTTTCAAACGAGCGATCAATGTGGATCTTTCCTTTCGTCCTAATGGCTTCATCCTTGGCCTCTTCCACCGCTTTACGAACACGGTTCTGATCAAACTCTGAAATTAAAGGGTTCACGTAAGTTGAAGGATCCATGGCCTCTCCAACTTTAATATCGCGGATAGCACCCACAAGACGATTTACTAATGCATCCTTAACTTCGTGATGAACAATAATTCGGCTAGCAGCAGAACATTTCTGTCCAGCATGAGCGAAGGCCGCATAAAGTATCCCGTATACTGTTTCATCAAGTTCACAGTTATTAGTAACGATAATAGCGTTCTTACCACCCATTTCTGTGATAACTTTCTTTTGCATCATAAGGTCATGCTTAGGATGCTTAATGATTTTTGAAGCATTTTCTCGATAAAGAAGTTGACCTACGGCTTTTGATCCCGTGAAGACAATTCCAGCTACATCTTCGTGGTTCACCACGCCGCTTCCCATCTTCGCTCCATCACCCTGGATAATATAAAGAACTTCACTCGGAACACCTGCTTCTATAAGAAGCTCATAGAGCTTCTGTCCGATAAGCGGAGTTTGCTCGGCAGGTTTTAAAATAACAGCATTACCCGCCACTAAAGGGGCCACAGTCATTCCACATGGGATGGCCAATGGAAAGTTCCACGGAGCAATGACAGAGAACACTCCACGATTAGTAACCTTCTTGTCTTGCAACTGAATCTGAATTTCTTGTCGGCAATAGAAATTAATGAAATCTATTGCCTCATCCACGTCAGCAAGTGCTTCCGTACGAGTTTTACCCGCTTCATAGATCATAAGACTGGAAAGTTCATTACGACGAAGAAGCATAAGATCAGCGGCTTTTAGAAGTACTGCGATACGCTTTAAGGCAGCATTATCATCACACCACCATGAAGTGCTCAAAGCTTTCTTTGCAAACTCTACTTTCTCTAGCGCCTCTTCAGGAGTTGTTTCTTTAAAAGTTCCAACGATAAAATCCGGTCGAGAACTTGAAAATACTTTTTGCTCATCAGAGTTTTTCCAGTTTTCCTGTGAGAAAAGGAAAGTCGATTCAGCTTGCGAGATGGTCTTCTCAAATTCTTCTCTTTCATTTTCGATGTAAAGCCTAAGAGGTCTTACCGGGGCAAAATGTGATTGAAGTTGCGTAATATACGAATCTAAAGCAACTGAACTACTTTTCTTCTTTTGCTCCAAAAGATCTATGGCCCCTGCCATAATTGAAGACTTTTTATGGGACCTCATAATGGAGAGAACCCCGACTTGAGAGGAGTTTTCCATGATACGACGAACCAAATAGGCCATCCCAACAAGCAAATTACCAATAGGAATATAGTTTCTAGTAGGCCAGCTCATTTTAGAAAGACCATGAGACAGGGCCTCATAGGTCATATGAAGACACTGGTGCTCGATCACTGGAGCATGAGGAAAGCGCAGTTCCCTGACAGCTTCAACAAAGGCATGATCACCAAGATTGTGAGAGGCCACTGCAAGTTGAATGAACTCATGATTTTGAAGAGATTTATAGGCAAGTTGTCTGAAGTGAATATCACTCTCTTCTTTATTTAAAAACTGTGGAGGAGTAAATTGGTGAGCTTCCCCTTCAATCGTTTCAGCATCCCAATAGGCACCCTTCACTAGTCTGATTGGCATTCGAAGCTTTCTTTCACGAGCAAGATGAATAATATCATCTAAATGCTTACTACCATCACGTAAATAGGCCTGAAGAACAATTCCCGTCTGATCATAATCCGCAAGTTCAGGTGTTTCTAAAAGAACTTTGCCATAGATTTTTAAAACAATATCTCGGTGAAAATAGTGTTCAGCATCTATGTTGATAAAAACTTGCTCACGCTTACCTTCTAAAAGAATGCGTCTAAGTCTTGGAGCGACTTTTTCATAAGTAGCATCAAAGGCCTGAGGTCTAAAGTCTTCGCAAAGAGCTGATACTTTGATAGACACATGGGCACACAGAATGCCAGCTTTGTTAACTTCCCCTTTCTGAATATGCTCTTTGAGACCATTGATGAGTTGAAGAACTTTTTCAAAGTATTCGTCAGCTTCATGGCTAGAAACAACTAACTCTCCTAGTTGATCAAGAGTTGCTTCACGGCCAGTGAACTTCAACTCTCTTAGAGTACGGTGAGAAGTACTAATGGATTCTCCTGCAATAAACCTTTTTGCCATTTTTTTAACAAGAAAGCGTACCACTACAGCAAGAAGACCAGCTGGAAGAAAGGAGGCAATAAAATGCGCTCCCTTTGAAGCTGTAACTAAATGCCAAGGGAGAGGTCGAGAATTGAGTTTTGATTTTTTCTCTTTTAAAGAATCCGAGTCTTCAATCAAGCGACGAAGGGATTCAAGTAAATTCTTTTTAATCTCTTTACCCGAGCGGTCATGATCAAGGGAAGGAAGGAGTGCTAAGAATTTTAAAAGATGAACACGAATCAAATCAAACTGTGCCGTGAGATTCAGTCCATAATCAGAGATTTTTTCAAACATTGTAGAACGATAGGCCGAAACATTTTTAACCAAGTCGACAAGAATCTCCTTAGTCCGTTCCTCAACATCGTCCCAACTTTTCTTATTCCAAAATGCAGGAAGATTATTCTCGAAAGCTGCCCACTCAATTTCAGTTGGAAAATCTGAAAGAGAAACAGATGAAATTTTTTCTATGTGTTTTTTTAAAGCACCAAGTTCTTCTTTCACTCCTTCGTCGTAAAATTCAACGTCATGCTCATAAAGCTTTAAGAG
>CAYWMU010000206.1:0-4876 GCA_964459395.1 uncultured Bacteriovorax sp. | reverse complement strand
TTTGAACTCTACCCTTGATATTTAGTGTCATTTTTAACATAAGATTATAGGAACAAAATTCTTCTAAACAGACAAGCCTAAATATCTAGTGAAGAGGATTACTTCAGAGTACAATAAGCATCATGAATAGGCCGAAACTTGTACATTTTATCAGCATTCAATCTGATGACTATATCCACATCAGAGCGTCTATGACCTATTCACATCAGGCCAAGTTTGAAGTTTTTGAAGAAATCAAAAAGAACTTTAAAGACTTTGTACCCACAAAACCTATTCAAAGTTTAGGACTCTTGAGTTCCAATGTTTTTCGCATCAAAGTCGTAGGGCTGAATCAAAATGATCAAGTTTGCCTGATGAAGCAATTTGACTCTGACCCTTTTGGAAATTTCAACTTCAAGGTTCTTAAACCAAAAGATGAGAACGACTTAAAACTTAAAATTTTTGAAATCAAAACTCATCCGGGGCTCGAACTGCTGATTGGGAGCTTTATCCCTACTAAGATTAAAACTCCTAAAAAGATTCTTATAACTGACTTTGATAAAACACTGGTGGATACTCGCTACTCAACTATCAAAGAGCTTTATCTTTCACTAAGAAACCCTATTCAGTATTTCCCTGAAGTGCCGAGTTCAATGACGCTCGTTCATGATTACTTAAAAAAGGATTTCAGCCCTTTTGTCGTTTCTGCTTCTCCCCACTTTTATGAAAATGCCATTCGTGACTGGCTCTACAAAAGACAAATTTTCACTGGGAATATCTTCCTCAAGGATTATCGAAATATTTTCTCACTGTTTGAAGGTGAACTTTCTACCAAAGATTTAAAGTCTCAAGGGTTTTATAAATTCGATACTATCGTTAATATTCTCCTTATGACAGGAGTACCTGATGAACTCATACTCATCGGGGACGGCTTTGAATCAGATACACTCATCTATCTAACGATTGCGGCCATTTTAGTAGGTAAGTATGACCCTTGGATGCTTTGGAACTCGGTCAAGACTCAAGAGGCCTTTAAATTAACCAACAATCAAAATGTCAGGTTTCTTACAAAGCTCAATCAGCTAAAGCACCTCGGTCTTTCTCGAAAACCTCCTCAACTCAAAATCTATATTAGATGTAAACAACATATGATTGAGAGTTTAGAGAACCAAGTGTTTAAATTAGATTATGCGAATCAGTTAAAATATCTCGTTCATTATTACGTAGGTTAAAATGTACAAGCTCATCACTATCACCGATACCCAAGATTCTCTTTATCAACTAGGTCTGCAAGAAAGAGAGTGTTTTCTTAAACTTGATCAGAGAATTGGCCAAATTCTTTCTAGCAATGAAGTGGTTACCCTTCTAACCCAACTTACAGGAAGAGCTAAGGCAATATTTGATTCTCAAAAGAAATCCCTTTTTAATCAGGCCCTCAATTCTTATTGTAAAGGTTTGGGAATTCATCCAAGTAAATATTTATCACTCCTCTTACTGATTGAACTAAGTGCTCAGAAAAATATTTTTCCGGATTTCAAATCTCTTCTTCCTGGCTGTAGCTCCATCTTTATGAAAAACAAAGATGAGGAAGTCACCCATACTCGACTTTTAGATTTTCCATTAACAGATCTTTTTGCGAGGGAACAACGCTTTTACTATTGGAAGATTCCCGGACGTCGTACAACTCTAACTTATAGTTGCCCAGGGCTTGCCCTGCTTTTTATAAATGGTATTCATGAATCAGGGATGAGCTTTGCTCTTCATCATAAATCATCTCTTAAAATAAATAATACTGGTAAATCAGTTTTCGATATCCTCTTTAACAGCTTACTTGATGCTAAAGATATTCATCATTTCAAGGAACTTCTTAAAGATCAAAACTCATTCTCCAAATGGGGGATCTATGCGGTAAGTTCTAAAGGAGAAGTACTGGCCTGTGATTTAGATCATATTGCCTTTCATAAAAAGTATTACTCCCTTAACGAGGATCCATCTCTCTTCTTCACTAATATCTCTCTTCATTCTCATGATGATGAGTCATTCCAGTTTTTAAAGTTTACTCATTCACGTCAAAACTGGATTAAACAAAAATTAAAATCTAAAATTCAAGATCACCCACTCGACTACTTTACAGACCTCAGCGAGACGAAAGGAAAATCATGGCATCATCCGGCAGCTACTCTTGCCACCATTGGTGCTTATCACGCTAATCTCACCAAAGGTTTTGTGGATTTTAAGACAACAGAGAGCGGTCCTCTCACTAAGTCAGATGGAATTTACAGGCTTCATTTAGATAGTGGCCAGTTTGAAGAAATAAAAACTAAAAAAAATCCAACAGAATTTGAAAAAGCATGGAAGCTAGCAGGGGAGGCCCAGGCCAATTTCGATCAAAAAAATGATGAAGTCGGATACCATCAATTACAGATGAGTCGCTCTCTAATGCCGCATGAAACCTGGAGAAACATTTTATATTTATTTCAAACGGCCTGGGAATATAAGTTTATCAATAACAAGAGTGAACTTAGCCTCATTTATCAAGGTCTTAAGAGCGTAAAAGTCCCTGAAATTTTAGAAGATCAAAAAAAGCTCATGATCTTTCGATTTGAAAAAAGACTTGGACTTATGAACACTATTAATCGAGATGATCTATCCATTCCCTTTAAAAATATATATGATGCTGAGGAAAAAGCTAACCCTCTACTCTTCTTATCTTGGTCAAAAAGTCTATCTCCACGATTAGAAGTATTAGAGATATATTCTCCTCACTATTTAAAGGATTTTTAAAATGGGTTTACTTTATCCTTTTCCTGTTTCAGAAGAAGAATCTGATTTTGTAAAAAAAGATTCAGAAACAATCACTTTGAAGTCCTATGGTCTTCCCTATATTTTTTGGCTTTATGCTATCTGTATTATAGGTGTTATTGCCATGATGTTTTTAGGCATCCGTACACCAATTCTAAAACTTATCTCACTTGGTGATGAAACAGATGCAATGTTAGGCTACGCTCTTTTAACTCTTATTGCCGTTTCTCCTGTCATCGTGCTCTCGTTCTTTTTTTATGAAAAAAGAATAATTGCACGAAAAAATGAAATCAAACTCCAGCATAGAATTTTCTGGATTCCCTTTTTCACGGAAACGTTAAAAGTCGAATCATTGGATCAGTTAGTTGTCGAAGCCTTTATGGATTCCCCTAATGTAGCCCGATTAAAGTCTCAAGAGGGAACACAAGGATTTCAGAATAAGGGATATTTTATCCTATGGTTTAAACAAGATGAAAAAACTAAGATCCAGATCGACCGTCACTCTCGTAAAGTCGATCTTGAAAAGCTAAAGAAACTTCTAGAACCGGTAATAAGCGCTTAGTACAGTTCTTGCTCCAGAAAAAGTCGGATCAGGAGATTCATATTCTTCTGGAGCATCAAAGCCCATGAGGCGAGTTTGATAGACACCAATACTACCTTCTACACCCCACCTACTTTGGAGATTATAGGTAGCCGAAAGACCTAACCCTCCTCCGTATCCACCACCATTAACTCTAAACTTTGAGCCAACGGTATAATTGGCAAAAGGAATTCCAAGAAATTGAGCAAAAAGATTAATTCTCAAGCGAGAGAGTTCAAAAACCATAAAAGAACCGCCAAAACCTAACTCAATGGTTCTGAACTGTTCTTCACCCTTTGTTCCCCACATTCCCGTTGTAAGAATATGAACTCCCCAACGGCTATCGTGAATAAACTCTCCTTTGATTTGGTAACCATACCAGTTGAAGGCTTCGTCCAAACCTGTTATTTCGGACTTATATTGACTGGAGTAGTTGATAAAACCAAGAGAGTAATGGGTATTATATCTTTCCCGTGCTAATTCATAAAAACGGGTGGCCACAAAGTTTTGATTTTCATCGGTTTCAAAACTTATATCCCTTGCTCTGATATAAGCGATCTTTCCAGAGACAATTATGGGATAGGCCTGATTACGGTTACGTGCCACCTCTCCTACTTGAACCTTTTTACCGCGGGGCACATATCCTATTGGCCCCGTAAGCTCACTAGTTGAATAGATGACTGCCTGATCTGCCACAACTATTGCCGTCTGGGCCGCCTCACTTTTTGGGCAGTAAAGAAAGATGGCCAAGGTTAAACCAAGAAACACCTTTAACCCGACTGAAATACTAGGAATAAAAGTAAAATAGTTCATAGGAAAATTTTAACCCGCCTCGGTGAAAAAGAGGAGAGGAAAAAAGTTAACTTAAAATAATTAACATTTTCGCCGATAGGTCTAAGAGGAAGTAAAAAAACATCAAGGATTTGATTATGAAAGCTTTCAACTACTTCACCATAATTACTTTGGCGACATTGAGCGTGGCCTGTAATGAAAAGATTTCTCCCAAATTACTGGATGCAAATCAATCGACTACAGTTCCTCCTGTGATTGAACCTGAAGAATACTTCTTCAGAGTAAAAAACACTTCTCCTGATTTTAGAAAAATGCATCTTCATAAAACTGGAATAGGTAATTATGACACTCCCTGCGAAGTTAAGGGGTATGACAAGTTTTCAAGTGGCCTTTTCCGTGATCCAGCCAGAAAGCCAGAGTTTGATATTACCTGTATTTTTAATGCAGAAGAATTAGTCCTCAATCAAAAAGGGTTTAGCTTTGAGTTTGAAGCGAGTCCCAATACCTGTGAATTCGTTGGTTACTCACCTTTCTCCTTTTATAACTACAAACCAGGTAACTCTACTGGTACCTACACTCAAATTATTTGTGAAGAAGGTGCAACAGGTGGTGTAAATATTATGTCATGTCTACTACGGCGACCTACATGCACTAGCTGAATGGATATTTTACCTCCAACAGCATGCACAGAATCAGTTATCTTTTTAAGTCCCGGTATTAGGC
>CAYWMU010000205.1:0-4913 GCA_964459395.1 uncultured Bacteriovorax sp. | reverse complement strand
CAGAAATTATCCATAAAAATCCTTTAAAGAAGCCTATATACAATAAAAGAAGCCAGCAGGGAGGATAAAAAAATTACATTTCATCATGTTTTCTTAGTCTATCGATGACTTTTCTGATATTCCTCAAACCCGCTATGAATAAGATTTTTCTCATCGGTATCGCAGGGGGCTCCGGCTCAGGTAAAACGACTTTTGCACGTAAAGTAATGAAACACGTCAATAGTCCTTCTTCATGTCTTCTTCACATGGACTCCTACTACTTACCTAAGCAACCGAAAACCAATTATACCTCTTCTGGACACCCAAATTTTGACCACCCTGATGCTTTTGACTGGGATCTTCTAAGACATCATCTTGCTGAATTAAAAAATGGATTATCCATTAAATGTCCAATCTATGACTTTTCTACATCATCTAGAACGGAAGAGTATGAAACTGTTGGGCCATGTAAAGTAGTTCTCTTTGAGGGTATTTTCTCACTCTATGACCAAGAAATTCGAGACATGCTCGACATTAAAACATTCCTTCATGTTGACTCGGATATCCGTTTCACCAGAAGACTTCACCGTGACGTTAAAGAAAGAGGCAGATCCCTTGAGTCTGTTATTTCTCAGTACTACGACACTGTAAGACCTATGTATCAAAAGTATCTTGATCCACAACGCCAGTATGCTGATTTCACTGTAGGCGAGGAAACTGATGTTGCCTCACTTATATTGTCTGCTAGAATTAAGGAGTTATTAAACTCTCTTGAGACTATCAAGGCCCGCGAATCTTGAAAAAATCTTTCTCTATAATGCCTCTCGGCGGAGTTGAAGAAATCGGCTCCAACATGACATTGATTAGAACTACTCACGAAGATATCCTTATTGATTGCGGGATGCTTTTTCCCTATGAGGACTTCTTCGATATCCGTTATCTGATCCCCGACTTCTCCATTTTGGATGCATCTAGATTAACAAGCATTGTGATTACACATGGGCATGAAGACCACATTGGAGCATTGGCCCACCTTATTGCAGATTTTCCTCATATAAAAGTTTATACAACCAAGTTTGCTCATAACCTTATTGCGAAGAAACTTGGAGAGAAGAAATTAAGTTTTCAGTACCATCTTTATCACTCTCAAGAAGAACTCATTTTCGATGAAATAAAGATTACCCCAATTTTTGTTAACCATTCCATTCCTGAGACTCATGGCCTTATTATTACTCATGAGGAACTGAATTGGGCCCAACTCTATATTTCAGACTTCAAAGTTGACCTCACGGCAACTCATGAGGCTCCCATTGATTTAGAGTTTATTCGTAATAAACTCTCTTCATATAAAAACACGGCTTATTTTCTTGATAGTACCAACGTCCTCAATGATGGAAAAACGACTTCTGAAGATCAGCTGACTCATGACCTTAAGACTATTTTAGAAAGAGATGAGCAAAGAGTATTCATGACTCTCTTTAGTTCCAACGTCTCTCGTCTAAATACTATTACAAAGCTCGCTCAAGAAAGTGGTCGTAAAATAGTTCTCATGGGTAGATCCTTGTTCACCTATATGGAGGCGGCTTGGGAAACAGGACATCTAGAAATAGACCCTAGTAAATTCCTTTTGGCCGATCAAGGAAAACTCGTTGAATCAAAAATCTTGGTTCTCTTGTCTGGATGCCAGGGTGATTTCTTAAGTGCTCTAAGAAGATTTAGTTTTGGAGAAGATTCAAACTTTAAACCAAGACCAGAAGACTTAGTGGTCTTTAGTTCAAAAGTTATCCCTGGTAATGAGAAAAAAATCTCAAGAATTTATAATAAGATCACAGAGTTTGGTGCAGAAATTATAACGGCAAGCGATGCTCTTATACACGCTTCCGGACATCCAGGGAAAAAAGATTTGGAAATTTTAATTTCCTCCTTTCAACCTGATTACTATTTCCCTATTCACGGTGAATCCTACATGCTCAGAAAGCATAAGGAGTTCGTTGAAGATCGTTTTCCAGAAATAAATACTCAGGTTATCTACAATTATCATGAAGTTCACTTCAAAGTTGATGGAATAAAGATTCAGATCCACGAAGCCAATGAACCTCTTCTTATACATGGTAAGGGTACAGTCATTGAAAAAACACAAATCTCCCAGCGACGTAAAATGGCGACACAAGGAGCAGTGTTTATTAGTTATCAAAAAAAGAATAACCAGATTCTTATTAGCACTGTTGGTCTTCCTCTCGATGCCCAAAACTTACTCCCTCAGCTGGAGCATAGACTTCTAAAATTAATTAATGAAAATTTGATGAATAGAGACGAGAAGTACTTTATTGACCAGGTTAAAATTTCTGCCAGACAGTTTTATAATAATATTTTAGGTTATAAACCAGTAACGGAAGTACATTTGCTTTAATGGAAACATCCCTCGTTCTTGGCCTCATACTCCTTAATATCGTCCTCCTCACAGTTTTGGGGTTCTTTGGTTTTTTAATTTTTAAAATGTTGCGTGATAGACAACAAACTCAAAACCTTCAACAACCTTCTCCTTATCATCCTGAGATTCAAAAGCGTTTAGATGAACTCTCTTTCACCAGTCCCTATAAGGATGACATCTTTTGTCCTTATCATCCTCAAGAGCCAGGGGAAGTTCAATGTGGGATGTGTGCACGCTTTTTTTGTCCAAAATGCGTGAGGCCCATGAAGAGCATTTACTTTTGCAAAGAGCACATGGCCCTTTATTTACGAAGTCAGTGGCAGGAAGTTCTGACTTTAAAGACTAATAGTAATGATCCAGAAGGCGGGGTTAGGCTTTATGAACAAAAGCAGGAGCTCTTTACTACCCAGCAAGTTCCTACCTACATTGAAACTCACTACAAAATTGATGTTGATGGAGACTATATTGAAACCTATTTAGTTCTTTTTGCTCAAGAAGATCAACTCACTGAAGTTCAGAAGTACTTTCAAGAATTCATTCAACATTAAAATTTCTTTATTACGTATGTAATAAATTCAAAACTTCTCATCTCAACAAAAAACAGGCTATATTGCAATGCAAAATACCTGCAAAGGAGATCTTATGAAATTTGTTTATTTTCTTACTTTATTGGGGACTATCTTAGGTACTACTGAAACCTTCGCCCAAGCAAAATATCGCACTTTAGTCTGTGGTGATGTGGAAGTCTGGACAGAAGCACGGGCAGAAGCAAGTTGTGAGAAAAATAATCAAGGACCACTAAAAGTAATATCGGGAACTCAATGGGAACTTGGTCAAGTGGATACCGTTATTCGGAATTCAAATCATGCTATGCCTCTTATAAAAAGAGCTGAAGCTGAAACAACTTTATTTGGAAAAAAGAAGGGATTTGGCTATTACGAAAATGAGAACTTTATTTTAGATCTAAGAAATACTGTTGATATTGGCTATAAACCCTATGGCAAGTTTTATAACCCAATCCAAATCTGGGATAAAAACTATAGAGGCTATATCACTTGTAGCGTGAGTGGTTATCACAACCTCTCTTGCGGAAGAAATTAATAGATAAAAAAAGGCCCAAAATAATTTGGGCCTTCTTATTTTTAAACCTGTTGGTCAGGGCTTCTCTCACTCTTCTTCATAAAAGAAGGAGTATCAAACTCATCCTCATCGAAGTTAAAGAATCCAAGCTTTTCAGCAATTGATTTAATTCTGCTTTCTCTTGAAGCTGCATGATTATCAACTTTTACTTCAGTGTTATGATGTTCATAGGCAGAACTAAACTCTGTTGTTTTTTGAGACTCATACTTATTGGCAGCAGTTTGAAGTTTTTCTGCCCAATTAATTTTAGGCTTCTCTTCAGTTGAACCGTAATCAAAAGTAATTTCTTCTTTTACTGCAATGTCTTCAGCCGGAGTTTCAACAACTGGGGCAACAGGTCTTGGTGGAGCTGTTTTAACTTCAACTTTTTCTGTTACAACTGGGGCAGCCTGAACAACAGGCTTAACAGGAATAGTTTGTTCTTCTGTTTTTGTTACAGGAGCTGACGCTTCTTTTCTAGCTGTTTTAAGGCCGGTAGCAATCACAGTAACTTTGATATCCTCACCAAGAGAATCATCAATAACAGTACCAAAAATTATTTCAGCATCTTCATCAGCTGCTTCCATAATCAGAGTTACGGCTTGATTTGTTTCGTGAGTTGTTAGAGTAGCATTACCTGTAATATTAATAATGATTCCAGTTGCTCCATCAATAGTCACATCTTCAAGTAGAGGAGAGCTAATGGCTTGACGGGCAGCCTGAATAGCACGATCGTTTCCAGAAGCAATACCTGTACCCATAAGAGATAGACCCTTATTAGTCATAACAGTTGCAACGTCTGCAAAGTCAGCATTAATAAGACCTGTATTATTAATAAGGTCTGAAATACCTTGAACAGCATTTAATAAAACTTCATCTGCTGCTTTGAAAGTATCAACCAGTGAAAGATTTTCACCAGCAAGTTGAAGAAGACGTTGGTTAGGAATGCAAATGAGAGAATCTACCGACTCTTCAAGAGTTCTAATACCTTCTTCAGCTTGGCGTGAACGTTTTTTTCCTTCGAATGAGAATGGTTTAGTTACAACTCCTACAGTGAGCGCACCCATTTCACGAGCTAGTTTTGCAATCACTGGAGCTGCACCAGTTCCTGTTCCACCACCCATACCTGCAGTTACGAAAACCATGTCAGCTCCTTCAAGAACTTCTGATAGTCTTTCGTAATCTTCGATAGCTGCTTTTCTACCAACTTCAGGATTTGCACCAGCTCCTAAACCTTTAGTGACATTGCCACCTAGTTGGATTTTAGTTCCCGCCATATTAGCGTTCAACGCTTGAGCATCAGTATTAGCAACAATATATTCTACACCAGTTAATCCAGAGCGAATCATGGTGTTTACAGCGTTACATCCGCCCCCACCAACTC
>CAYWMU010000204.1:0-4946 GCA_964459395.1 uncultured Bacteriovorax sp. | reverse complement strand
TAACTTCTTGCGCTTCTTTTCCTTCAACTTCGATTGTTTTATTTTGAAGATCAACTGTAACCTTTGCGTCACTTAGTTTTTCTTTAATCGACTTCTCGCAATGGCCACAACTCATATCTGGTACATTAAATTTCGTCATTATTATTCTCCTCATGGGCCTTTTCGACCTCAATTAAAAATTTGCGTAAGCGTTGTATCCCACTGTTAACCGCTTCTTCCACGCTGCTCAATTTATAAAGTATAGCAACATGCTTAAAAATTTTATGGGATTCTTTATGTATAATATCGACTTCGCAGTGATAGTCTCGGCCCACCAGATGAACCGTAACCCGACCAAGAAGGTAAGGATTATTATCAAGATCGATATAGTTTCCAAAAGGAAATTCTACCATAGATTCATCTGATACTTTAGACTTAAAATTGTCAATGAGTCCTTCAAGGAGAATATATGAATTCATTAGAAACACAATTCCCCAATCTCAAGCTTTTTTGCCATATGAATTGGGAGGATGTTACACGGGAGTATGAGACTCATTATATCGATATCTCTTTTCCTGAATATCTCCAGCAGAAGGCCATTGAAGGAGACTGCCCTGATTACCTTTTCGAGCTGGCCTATTACGAACTGGCACTTAATCAGGCCAGAACATTAAAAATGACCTATCCCTATTTACCAGGTATCTATCTTAATCCATCGGCGCTCTTCCTTTCACTTGAATACGATATCCCTTTAATGCTTAGTCTTGCAGAAAAAGAGGGACCTAGTTTAATTGAACGAAATATTTATCTGTGTATCTATCAAGACACTCAAGGAGAGGCCCGAGTCCACGAACTCTCCTATGATGAACTTCAGATTCTTCAAATCCTTGAAAACGGCCCTGCCTTTAATTACCAGGTTTTTGAAGACTATAAACCTGAGTTATTAAGACAACTTTCCGGATCAGAAATCGTACTCGACCTCTTAAAAAATTAGTTCAAAACCTCATCATTCTCCGGATTTTTTCCGATAGGAATATGAGGTTTTAATGACGTCTTTAATACTTTTATTACTTTTTTTTAGTTCTTCTTCCTTTGCAGAAGAGCTAAGCCACTCAGGCCATACTCTCTATGTGGACAATCCTGCACAATGGGAGGTGGGAAAAGACCTGTTCGGAATTCCTTTTATTTTTTTCTCCCCAAGAACGAATGGTCAGCGTTCAAATATTAGTTTCGCTCACACAGGAGCTGAGCTTTCACTTGATGTAGAAGCACTAAAGAATAATCAAAAAGATTATCAAGATAATAAGAAGAAGTGGGCGGATCTCCACAGTGCTACCATTAAGAAATTTATTCCTTATAATAGTTTTCTCAATGCCCATGGACATCGAGTTCATTCCATTGGGGTGAGCTATGAGAACGAAAATAAAATTTATGTTGAAAAAAGTTTTTATACCGAATGCAAAGATCAAATCCTCTTTTCTAAGAGTCTAAGGATCCAAGAGAACTCCGAACATGAGAAGTACTTTTCATCACTCATTAACTCGCTCGATTGTGGGATTCTGTGATGAAAGGATTATCATTAGTTCTTGCTACATTTTTCTTCATACAGTCTATGCCTTTAGCTGTAGCAAGTAATGTTCAAAAAACTGATGATATCGTCATTAAACTACAAAATTTAACTCAGAACTTCGAATCCAACTGTATTTCATCGAAGGTGCACAATATCGAGGAGCACATTCTTGCTTATGGTATGAGTGAATCTTGTTGGCTTCTTATCACTGAAATCAATCATCTTGAGTCTCAACTTTCGGGACTCCATCCCGAATTAAAAAACACGATCAATTGCTCTAATGGAAATTGTCTTAACGATACTCCTATTGTAAACCTTCCGACTCTCCCTCTGGAGTCTTTGAGTTGTACTCCTGCTCAGAAAGAAAGAGTTGCTAAAAACTGCCCAGGAGATCTCTCTTGCTTTTTAGTGAGCACTGTAACGACTCTTCCTATCATTAACCATTCTCTCATTTCTCCTGAAAAGATTTTACCGAAAGGTTTAAATCCTAAAAGCTGCTCTCCCAATGATAGTTGTGCTACACAGATCATCACAGCTTTTTACGATTCTATCTTAAATTTCTTTAATAGCTCTTGGGATCTTCTGAAGAAAGCTGGATCATTTGCTAAAAGTAAAGTTTCCGATTTCTGGAAGTGGGTCACTGATGCCGAGGACAGTTCCTCCGCTTCTCAACTCGCTCTAGCTAAAGCATCTGAAGATGAAGGCTTTTTTCAGATGTTAAAAAATGATTTTGGAGGAACCATCTCTAAAATATGGCAAGGTCTTATCACCAGCATTAAAGAGTGGCTTAAAAACGATATTTTTTGTGAGAAGTGGGAAGGAACACCTCATCGAGGCAAGTGTGTTGCTCCCGCACCAGGCTTTGATTGCATTAGTTGTAAATCAATGGTCAACGGAGTTTGCGCTATTAGTGGGGTTTTTGTTTCTGAAATTCTTCCGGCCTTCATAACCGGAGGACTCACCACTGCAGCTAAGCATGGAGCTGCGGCGGCGACGAGACTCTACAAAGCAACGTTTAAGGTTTCTGATACAACCATAAAAACAATAAAAAATTCGAGAACAATAAAAGCGAGTCTAGGTCTCGCTAACCATGTTGATAAAGTCACCAAGGTTGGATCTGTTCTCTCTAAAATTAATCGTTATTTTATTTCCCCTGCACGGAAAGTGGCAAAAGTTTCTTTCAACGTAGTTACTGCCATCGTAAGAAATTCTAAAAGTTATATCGCAGAGACTGCCAAAGGTAAGTATATTGTTTTTGCTCAAGATGGATTGAAGTTAGCAGGAAAAGTTGCTCTCTACCCTATTGAGAACAACATGACGATTCTTGCCTTTAAGGCCGGACAAAGAAGTTTTGATAAAGCCTTTAAACTCGCAATGCCAAGTATTGCTAATAAAACGACCGTTGGCTTAGCGGTAACTTCACACGTTCCGCAATTAGACAGCGTTCTTACAAAAATTGAAATAGGACATCTTCGAAATAAACCTACTCTTAGTTTAGAACTTGAACAAGTGAAGCTACTCGAAGGTAAAAGAAAAGTATTAACCCAAAAAGCATTAGGGACTAATCATCCTAAGTTCTCGGAAATCATCAGGACAATTTATCCCGAACTCACCTATGGAGATCTTGCAAAGAATGTAAGTACAGCAAGTATTCTAGCAAGAGAGAAAGAGCTCTATCTTCATCTATCAAAAATACGAAACCCTGAACTTAAAAAGTCCATGCTTCATAAATACGATGAACTCATTGTTCAATCTAAACAAAGAAAGATCATTCTCAAAAATCAGCCAAGCTATAAGGAGATTGTTGATAACTCCAACTTAAGTCCCCTCACTAAAGGGGCCCGCGGAGTGAAACTAGTTGGTAAGCTTTCTGCTAAGAAAGATATAAGAATCAAACTTGAAGCAGGCATTAGAAAAGCTAGTGCTAGTAGTTGGGATAAGAAGAAAGACATTCTAGTCAATGCAGGTTTTAGTCAGACTGAGGCCCAGAAAATCATTGACCATGGCTTTGTGGGTATTAAACCTAACTGATTGATTTTTTGGACTAACTGTTAAATCTCATTTTGTTTGAGTTATGAAACAAAATGAGGACCTAAAACAAGGCAAAAATACCCTTATTTGTTTTCTCATTTCTTACCTGACATCTTGATTAATTCTGGTAAGCTGTCCTAGTTATTTCTTAGACTTAAATCCGATTTATTTCACTTTGAAAGGGAGCTCTTCGTATGATGACAAACGCTGTTAATCATTACTTTCGATCTTCCATCGGTAGAAAGCACTTGATCGCGATCACAGGCCTTGCCCTTTGCGGATTTCTTGTTGGTCACCTTGCTGGAAACTTTCTACTTATGGTTGGTCCTGATGCCTTCAACATGTACGCCCACCAATTGGTTTCTCTTGGTGCTGCTCTATATGTTATTGAAGCACTTCTTGCTATTGCATTTCTTGTTCACCTTGGATTGGCCGTTAAGCTAACAATGGAGAACAGAGCTGCTCGTGGTAATCAAAATTATCACATGAAAGTAAGAACTGGTCGTGGAACAACGATCATGTCTCAAACAATGCCTTATACTGGTCTTGTTCTTCTTGTTTTCATCGTTCTTCACCTTATCAATCTTAAGTTCGGAACTCACTACGATGTCACAACTGAAAGTGGTGTTGAAGTAAGAGATCTGTATCGTCTTACGATGGAGTTCTTCTCGTCTCCAGGTAATGTGATTTGGTATTGCTTTGCCATGATCTGTGCAGGTATGCACACTGCTCACGGAGTTGGTTCAGCTTTCCAATCTCTTGGTCTTAATCACCCAAGATATTATAGAAAAATTGTAGCTATTAGTTACATCTACGCTATCGTGATTGGTGGAGGCTTTGCTTTCATTTCAATCTGGGCATACTTAAAGGGAGTTTAAGATGGGTATTAAATTAGACGCAAAAATCCCAAGCGGCCCTCTTGCAGAGAAATGGGATAATCATAAATTTGATTCAAAACTTATTAACCCTGCTAACAAAAGAAAGTTCACTGTAATCGTAGTTGGGACAGGTCTTGCAGGAGCTTCAGCTGCCTCTACCCTTGCCGAACTTGGTTATAATGTTCTTTCATTCTGTATTCAGGATTCTCCACGTAGAGCACACTCTATTGCAGCTCAAGGTGGTATCAACGCTGCTAAGAACTATCCGAATGACGGGGACTCTGTTCGTCGTCTTTTCTACGATACAATTAAAGGTGGTGACTACCGTGCTCGTGAAGCTAACGTTTATCGTCTAGCTCAAGTTTCTAACAACATCATCGACCAAATGGTTGCTCAAGGTGTACCTTTCGCACGCGAATATGGTGGTCTTCTTGATAACCGTTCATTCGGTGGAGCTCAGGTATCTCGTACGTTCTATGCTCGTGGAC
>CAYWMU010000203.1:0-4998 GCA_964459395.1 uncultured Bacteriovorax sp. | reverse complement strand
TGAAGCTGCAAAGTCCGCAGGGATTAACCCAATACAACTACTGCGTCCAAGAACAGCAGCATCTTCATTTAAGGGAATTCCTAATTTCTACGAATTTAAAATCTAATGTAATCGTCCACAAGAAGTTTGGATTTCCGCACAGGAGCGAGTGAAGATTATGGTGGTCCACCATGTCTCCTCGACTTCTGCATCTACCAGATAATCATGAGACGGACATAAAGAGCGAACAATTAATGGAATGGCCTCATTCTTTCTCTTTTCTGCATTTGAAGTGAAAAGCCACTGATTAAAACATGCTTTTAGCCTATCATTTCCCTCTGTAATCATCGGTTTTGTTATGATGGGTTGCTGATAAGTTCCGTGACCAAACTGAACTTTTCGAATCACATCATAACTGACATGTTTTTGAGTACAACTGACAATGAAAAAAAGAAGAAGGATCGTTTTCATGACCCACTTCATACCTTGAAGTGGGCCTTATTGAAAATTAAAATCTGTTACTCCCACTCGATAGTGCCTGGCGGCTTTGAGGTAATATCGTAGACCACTCGAGTTACACCTTTAATTTCATTACAGATCCGAGAAGACACGTGGTTCAAAAAACTCCATGGCATTTCAGTCACAGAAGCTGTCATCCCGTCACTAGAATTCACCATGCGTAGAGCTATGACTTCTTCATAAACTCTCCCGTCTCCCTTCACTCCAACTGTTTTAACAGGAAGAAGAACCGTAAAGGCCTGCCAAGTTGAATCATAAAGATTGTGGGCCTTGAGTTCTTCAAAAAGGATCTGATCGGACTCTTGCACTTTTCTAATTTTATCTTGAGTCAATTCACCTAAAACTCTTACTCCAATTCCTGGACCAGGAAATGGATGACGATATACCCAATCATGTTCAAGCCCCATCTCAAGCCCCATGGCACGGACGTCATCCTTAAAAAGAAAACGAAGAGGCTCAAGAAGTTTTAACTTCATTCTCTCTGGAAGGCCCCCCACATTATGGTGAGACTTAATAGTAACGGATTTCCCTCCTACTTTATGAGGAGAGATTGATTCAATAACGTCGGGATACAGTGTTCCCTGAAGAAGGTATTCAAAATGAATATCATGGCTTTCTTGATACTCATTGAGCTTTTTTTCAAACACATCAATGAATGCTGATCCAATAATTTTTCTCTTCGCTTCCGGATCTTCTACTCCTTGTAACCGAGAGAGAAATTCTTCTTTCACATCTAGAATCTCTATATTGAGATTTGTTTTTTCTTTAAGAAGCTCAATATGCTGTAAGTCTTGCGGACGAAGAAGACCATGATCCACAAAGAAACAGTGAAGATCATCTCCTAGAATTTTTTGACTTAAAACAGCCGCTACTAGAGAATCGACTCCACCAGAGAAAGCACAAAGAACTTTTGAGCCTTTAACTTTTCTCACCTGCTCAAGACAATCTTCGAGAATAGATTCCCCCGTCCAATCATTTTCAAGTTTTGCAATATCTCTTAAAAAGTACTGAAGAATTTCTTTTCCTTTGATGGAGTGATCCACCTCCGGATGAAATTGAAGTCCCATTATTGGTTTAGTGTTGTGTTTAATACCGGCTACCAGCTTGTTTCTACTCTCAAAAATTAGAGAGAAGTCTTTAGGTAAAATCGTCACATGATCAGAGTGAGACATCCACACATTTGTTTCTCCCTCTACCCCCTCGACTTGGAAGCCATTACAGAGATGAATTTTTGCGTGTCCATATTCTCCGATGATTCCCTTCTCTACTTTCCCACCAAAATACTGTCCTAGAATTTGCATTCCGTAGCAGATTCCAAGGATAGGAATATCCGCTGTAAAGAAAGGTGAATAGTCTGTGGTATCTTCGAAAACGCTTTGCGGGCCACCGGAAAGAACAAGTGCGCGAGGTTTATCGTTTTTAAATCGCTCAAGCCCTTCATCAAGAGTGATAATCTCTGAGGTAACTCCTAGTTCTCTAAACCTGCGGGTAATAAGTTGTGTGTACTGCGAACCAAAATCAATAATCCAAACTGATGACTTCATTTATTATACCTGGCGATAGTTAGGAGCTTCTTTAGTAATAATCACATCATGTGGATGAGACTCTTTTAAGGACGCTCCGGAAATTTTAACAAAACGGGCCCGTTCACGAAGAAGAGCTAAATTAGGTGCTCCTACATACCCCATTCCCGAACGAAGCCCACCGATAAGATGATAAATATTTGATGACAAAGATCCTCGATAAGGAACTTGTCCTTCAATACCCTCTGGAACTAGTTTACTCACTTCTTCAACAGCACTCTGACCATACCGATCTTTCGATCCTTTTTCCATAGCTGCAAGAGACCCCATTCCGCGATACATTTTGTAAGCTCGTCCTTGATAAAGAACCATCTCTCCGGGAGCTTCATCAGTTCCAGCAAAGAGTGAACCTATCATTACTGTTGATGCTCCTCCGGCAAGGGCCTTGACAACATCTCCAGAAAATTTGATTCCACCATCGGCAATATACGGTATTCCTGCTTTTTGACAAACCTCGCGACAGTCAAAAATAGCCTGCATTTGGGGAACACCAATTCCTGCGATTACTCGAGTCGTACAAATTGAACCTGGTCCAATTCCTACTTTTATACCATCTACTCCTGCTGCGATAAGATCTTCACAAGCTTTAGCTGTGGCAACATTACCTGCAATCACATCTACATGCTCTGAGAGTTTTTTTACTGTGCGGACCATCTCGATGACACCTTTAGAATGCCCATGAGCTGTATCAATTACAATGGCATCCACTCCAGCGATGATCAGTGCCTTCGCACGTTCCACTTCCTTTTCAGAGACTCCACAAGCAGCGGCAACTCGTAAACGGCCATACTGATCTTTATTAGCATTCGGGTAGGCTTGAGTTTTTACAATGTCTTTAATTGTGATTAAACCTTTAAGAACACCAAGGGAATTAACAACCGGAAGCTTTTCCACTCGATGTTGTTTGAGAATGTCTTTGGCATTTTCAAAGCTCGTTCCTTCAGGAGCTGTAATAAGGTTATCAGCAGTCATGATCTCTTCAACTTTTAACTTAGTATCTGTTACGAAGCGAAGATCCCTATTAGTAATCATACCGATTAGTTTTCTCTGCTTATCGATCACAGGGAAGCCTGAAATCTTAAACTTCTTCATCAGTTCAAAAACATCTCCTATGCTTTGTTCTGCTCGAACAGTGATAGGATCAAGAATCATTCCGGATTCATATTTCTTTACTTTCTGAACTTCAAAGGCTTGATCTTCAATAGAGAGGTTTTTATGAATCACACCAATCCCGCCCTCTTGGGCCATCACAATAGCGGTCTTAGATTCTGTCACAGTATCCATGGCCGATGAAATAATCGGAATATTCATAGAGATGTTACGAGAAAGTTTTGTTTTTAGATTTACATCTGTAGGAAGAACTTCGGAATAATTGGGCACGATGAGAACATCATCAAAGGTCAAAGCTAAATCTTGCGTGTAAAACATAAGGCCATCCTTTTATTGCTAAAAGGATAGCCTAAATTAGAGATTTTTAAAGAATTTATGTACTAGGAACTATATGCGTAGAACGTACCCAAGATTCTTGAGTGTTTTAATATGCCCAGAGAAAGGGCGAAGTTTTCTTCTGAGGTTTGAAAAGTGTGTATCAAGGTTATTAACCTCAACGTGAACATCCTTCCAAAGCATCTGAATAAGATCGTCCTTATGGATAACTCTGTTAGGGTTCTGCGCTAACACCAGGAGTAACTGATACTCTTTTGGAGTTAAACGAACAGGCTGACCTGTTAAGACAACCTGATGACCATCTAAATCGATAGTAAGATCCTTAAATTTTATTAGCTTATTGTTCTGCACATTTCTCTTAGAAAGATTGATTCTGTTCTTAATGCGAGCAACAAGTTCTTCAGTGGCCACAGGCTTAATGAGAAAATCATCAGCACCAATTTCAAGGCCTTTAACTCTGTTGTCTAGATCTGAATCACCTGTTAAGAAGAGGATCGGCAGATTGCTTTTAGCACGCTTAACTTCTTCATAAACTTGGAACCCATCTTTACCAGGAATATGAAGGTCTAATAAAATTGCATCTGTATGGTTATTACGGATGAATTCCAGACCTTTTTCTGGTTCACTGAAAGTGTCCAAACTGAAGGAGTCTGCTAGTGAGCTCGAAAGCACTTCTAGTAAGTCTTTATTGTCGTCAATGATTGTTACATGCATACGTGTCTTTTCCATAGGACCTATACTAAGCATTTTAGATTTAAACACTAACTCAAGATTTCTTGAAAATTTAATTAACTTTTCCTTAAGATTGCTCTAGTTAAATTAAACACATAGCTTGGTAAACTCAAGACGCTTTTAGGTCTCTTAATAGGACTTTAGCTCATTGACTAGACTTTCTAGCTCGTTAGAGTACACAGGCCTAACCTCTTCAGTCTTCTTAAGAGTTATATCAACCTGAACTTCTGATTGTGATGTAGAAGCTGGGTTCCGACTAAAGACTTTAGGATATTCTTGCTTCTGTCCATAATATGAGATCTCTGCTGGCCCCCATGTCGTAACTGTCTTTTTTGGCGCAACAGAAGCTGGAGCTCTCTTTGAACTCTTCTCACCTACAACTCTTGGAAGCTTAGAACTAGTAATAAAAATAATTTCACCTTTTTTTACTTCCATAGGTGTTTCTAATGGCCTCACCGATGCTAAAGAGCGAGAAGGTCTCGTGGCCGTCATAGGAGTAGCCGACATTTCAAACTCTTTTAAAGCTGAATTTAGAGAGGCCATGCCTACTTTCGTAGGAACACGCGGAAGGCCATTATCTACTTCAGGATCAATGACGGTAAAGTTTCCTTGATCTACAGTGTAGCGTAAATCCTTATCTAAAATATTAGTCACATCAACTTCGCCCTGTACCACTAGGATTTGAGAACGGTTACTCGCTTGATCAAATGTCGCAATAAACTGCCCTCCAGTGTACTCA
>CAYWMU010000202.1:0-5015 GCA_964459395.1 uncultured Bacteriovorax sp. | reverse complement strand
AGCTCTAAAAGATCTTTCTCTTTAAAGATCTTTCTTGGTTGACCTTTATTAACAACTATTTTCTCAAGATCTACTAAGAGAGGTTGAGTTTCAATTTTTATTTCTGTTTTTACTTTTGGTTCTATAGGGGCAGCTTTTACTTCATCTCCACCAGGTATATAGCCAGATGGGTTGTTACCCAAAAGTGCTGCCATCCCTTTACCTAGTTGCTGTTTATTTTTTTGCATCTTCATCTCCTAGGGATTTACCTGGTAATCTTCAAATTTTGGAATTTGATGTAATGGTAATTTGTTCTGAACTGAAGTTTCCGGTTTCTTCTCTGACTTCAAAATAATTTCTCTGGCCAGCGATAAATATGCTTCACTTCCCTTCGAAGTAATATCATAGAGGATGATTGGCTTTCCAAAACTTGGACATTCTGAAAGTTTTACGTTTCTAGGAATGATTGTTTTTAGAATATCATCTTTAAAGTGGGCCATTAAATCATTGGCCACTAATTTACAAAGATTGTTTCTCGAATCATACATCGTAAGAAGAATTCCCTCTAAAGAGAGCTTAGGATTCAGAGATGCTTTGATAAGTCTTACAGTATTTAAAAGTTGAGTAAGACCTTCCATCGCTAAATATTCTGTCTGCATTGGAACTAAGTAAGAGTGTGCGGCTGTGAATGCATTAACGGCCAGTAGGTTAAGTGAAGGTGCACAATCAATAATGATGTAGTCATACTTACTAGCGATGCTTTCAAGAGCGATTTTAAGCTTTGTCTCACGCGCAAACATATGAACGAGCTCTAACTCTGCTCCCACCAAATCATTGTTCGATGGACAGATATCTAAAAGTGGTAGCTCTGTTTTATAGATACAATTTTCGATTGATTCTTCACTAATGATGGCGTGATAAATATTGGCCTTGGCAAAGCTTTCCTTTTCAAGTCCAAGACATGAACTCGCGTTGCCCTGTGGGTCAAGATCGATTAATAAAGTCCGCTTTTCTGCTGCAGCGAGGCATGCAGAAAGGTTGACAGATGTAGTCGTCTTTCCTACTCCGCCTTTTTGATTTGCGATTGCAATGATTTTAGCCATTTAGATCCTCGCGATATGGGTTATAAAACACTATTTTTAAAGGTTATCTGTGAGTTTGACAAGGTATTTTGTTCCACGTGGAACATTTACAGCTTTAAAGTAGGCCAAACATCTTCTTTGTGTATGAGGAACAGAAATTTCCTCTAAACTCTGCATTTTCCAAGAGTTATTTAGCTGCTGAAGATGAACGGCTTCCGCTTCTTCAAAGCTTGGCCCTTTATAGAAAAAGACCGCTGTATCTTTGGAATTGTGATTGATGATGGGAAGGTAATCCATTATGGTACCGACTGCTTTAAAGGTAATGACGGCCGGTCGATCAAAGTAGAAATCTTCAAGGCGTGAATGAACTAACGTAACATTTGTTAGGCCTAATTTTTCCGCAATTAGTCTCACGGCATCAGCTTTTTTACGTCTTGTTTCAACTCCGACAAACTTAATATCTGGGAGAAGTTTAGCAAGAGGTAGAATGGGAAACCCACCACCAAAGCCAACGTCTACTACAATCCCCTTTTCTTTAACTTCTTTTTGGAAGTTTTCAGACTGAAGATAAGGATTTATCGAATCAAGAATCTGCTTATGGTAAAACTCTTCCTCATCTAAGATATTAGTGAGGTTAAGTCCTGCTAAGTCTGTTTTCAGTATATGGAGATATTGTAATGAAAAATCCAACATTAGAATGCCTTTGCTGCTACTACGGCCAAGGTTGCAGGCCTGATTCCTTCGATGAGTTTTAATTGTCCGAATGTCTCTGGACGAATTCGTCCAATCCTTTGCTTACACTCAAAAGAAATATTGTGAGAATCAACCAGCTTTTGCCAATCAATCTTCATTCCCTCTAGTTTTTTAATTTTATCGTACTGACCTTCACTTCTTTTGATGTAACCATCGTATTTTTTTGAAATAGCAACGGTTCTTACCAGGTCGTATGGTAATTTCAGTCCAAAATGGCTTAAAACGCCCTCTAAGGTGGTAATAGGGTTTAACCAGGCCTGACGGAGAAGTTCTGAGACACTCATGCGCCGATTTAAGCGTTGTTGATCGGATTCTCCTGAATATTTAGCTAATAATGGGGAGTTTTCAGGAATCATTTGTGAATCACAGAAATCTACCAGTACTTTATACTGTCCAAGAAAAGATCTTTGATACTCATCAATCTTTTTATTAAGACAAAGCTGTGCTCTGTAAGGAGAAATTCTAATTAAAGTATTATCTTCTCTGATAAAAAGACGGTTTTCACTTCGCGCAGTAAAGAGACGATATGGTTCATCTCTTGTGTTTGATGTTAAATCTTCGATCATGACCCCAATATAAGAGTCATGCCTACTTAAAATGAGTGGATCTAGTCCTAAAAGTGATAAAGAAGCATTAACTCCAGCTATAAGACCTTGTCCAGCGGCCTCTTCATAGCCAGAAGTACCGTTAACTTGTCCAGCAAAATATAAATCTTTTACTTCTTTATGCTCTAAAGTGATGTTTAACTCAGTTGTATCTACGACATCATACTCTACCGCATATCCATAAATTAAAATTTTAGCATTTTCTAAACCCGGAATACTTTGCACAAACTCTTCTTGCACTTCCTTTGGAAGAGAAGAAGAAATTCCCGAAGGATACATTGTGCTAAGATTTAATCCTTCTGGCTCTATAAACACGTGGTGAGTGTTCTTGTCTGGGTATCTATAGGCCTTATCTTCAATAGAAGGACAATATCGAGCACCAACTCCCTTAATCTGCCCATTAAACATTGGGGATTTTTCTTTATTATCTCTAATAATCCCCATTGTTTTCTCATTAGTACGAGCAAGCCAGCAAGAAACCTGTTTACTCTCTCTCATAAAAGGTTCGTGGAGGCTATGAAAATTCCTGACTGTTGGATCAGAGGGCTGTTCTTCTAGTTTTGTATAATCAATTGAATCAATATCAATTCTCGGAGGTGTTCCTGTCTTAAAGCGAGCAGAATTAGTCTTAATTTGGGAAAATATATCAGTTAGTCCACCAGAGGCCTCACAATCTATTCTTCCCCCAGTGCTTTGCTCACTACCCGTATGCAACTTCCCATTCAGGAAAGTTCCCACAGTCATAATCAATTTCTTGGTCCTATAGGACCGCTCAGCAGTGGTGAGATCGAATAAATCATCATCTCTTCTATAAGCTGAAACTAACCGCTCACGAATGACTGTTATATTGGGAATAGAGCCAATGATCTTCTCGGCCCATTCAGCGTAAGCCTCTTTATCAATCTGGACACGGGAAGACTGAACAGCAAATCCTTTTGAGTCGTTGAGGGTACGGAACTGGATTCCGGCTTTGTCAGCAAGGATTCCCATTAACCCGCCAAGCGCATCTATCTCTCTTACCACTTGCCCCTTCCCGACGCCACCGACAGATGGATTACAAGGAGCGGAGCCAAGCGGAATTCCCGGCATAGTAATAATGGCAACATTTAAATCAAACTGGGATGCGATATAGGCTGCTTCAATACCAGCGTGCCCTCCACCGATAATGGTCACATCGAAAACATTCATATTAACTTTTCCTCAATGTTCCACGTGGAACATTTCTATTTTCCAATACAAAAATTTGAGAAGATCGAGTTTAAAACTTGATCTGGTGAAATTATACCGATGAGTTCTGAAAGACAATGACCTAAGGTATTTAATTCATGGGATAAGATGGCCACATCCTTCTCGTAAGTAGCTGTATTCACATAAGATTCAAGCAATTTATCAATCTCTAGAATGAGAGATCGGTGCCTATCAAACAAAATTGGTTTACTTGAAACTATGTCTAAATATTTTTCACTGATAGCCGCTTCCAGTTGAGGAAGAAAATTTTCATCTGGGCTAGAAAGATTAACTGCCCCCATAGGACCAAGTTTTGGATAAAGATTCACTAAATGAGCACGAGATTCAGTAAAACCCGCTTGATCAGCGTGTGTGAAATAGATGGCATCAAAATCTAGCTCTAAAAGCTCTTTAAATCCATCGACGATTTCAAAGGGGTTGATGAGCAGGATGGAAAAGAAACTCGCATCTAGGAGCTTTTTTGTGCGTCTAATACCTTCTTGTTCAATAATATCTGTGGCCTCACGTAAACCGGCCGTATCAACCAGCTTAAATCGCACATCATTTATCACAACTGATTCTGAGAGATAGTCCCTGGTAGTTCCAGCAATAGGCGAAACTATGGCACGTTCATCCCGCAGAAGAAAATTGAACAATGAACTTTTTCCGGCATTAGGTAAACCGGCCAGAGTAATTTCTGGTTCAAGGATATTGTGCTGAAGAGGGGCCACTCGTGAGACGAGAGTTTTAAACTTATTTTGAAAAGCTTTTAAAGTTTCCAAATATTGTTCTTCAGCAGTCTCCTCCCCTATGTCCTCACTGAAATCAATCGCGAGCTCTAAAGATGCTTTGTGAACTGTGAAGAGCTGATAAAGATCTTTATATAAATCATAAAGAGACCCACTCAAGAGTGAGAGACCTTCATTAAGTGCATAACCAGAGTTCGCATTTAAAAATAAATCTAGTCCCTCAACTTGTGAGAGAGTCAGTTTATTATTCTTAAGTGCCCTGTAAGTAAACTCACCGGGTGAAGCTAATTTAGTCTGAGAATGAGTCGTAAAAAGTTTTAGAATTCGATCAATATTGAGAGTATTTCCGTGAATAGAAATCTCTAAAATGTTCTCACCGTTATAACTCTTAGGACCTTCGAAGTATGTTATACAAACATCATCATAAACATGATCTTTATAGATAAGGTTTGTGTAATAAACTTTGCGTGGTTCTATCTTAGAGAGATCTTTTGAAAAAAAATTCTGATAGTCGCAGAGGGATTTAAATCCTGATATGCGGAGAACCGCCATTGCTGCATTTGATCCAGCGGATGTTGAGCAAGCAATGATCGGTTCGTCCGAATACAGAAATTCCATAG
>CAYWMU010000201.1:0-5047 GCA_964459395.1 uncultured Bacteriovorax sp. | reverse complement strand
TTCATGAAAAATGTGATGCTTGGGGATTAACTATTCCTGAATATATCGAAGCTGACCAACCACTTACTTACACTGTATGAATATCAACAAAGTATTAGTTATTGGCGCCGGAACCATGGGTTCCGGCATTGCCTGGTGGTTTAGTAGTCTCGGCATTCAAGTTCACCTGCAAGATGAGTCACAAGAACAATTAGAAAAAGCTAAAAAGTATTGTGAAGAGCAGACCTATCGATGGGCCACAAAGAATAAGCTAGATCAAAGAATCACTCAGGATTTACTCCAACTGGTAAAATTCATTAAAAAAAGCGAATGGGATCATGATTATGATCTTGTGATTGAAGCTATTATTGAGAATCTGGAAATCAAAAAGAATCTCTTTAAAGAACTTGATGAAGTGATGGATAAGAAAACAGTTATTGCTTCCAACACCTCAAGCTTTCCAATTGCACTTTTGAGCCAGGATCTTTCTCCTGAAAGAAAAGTAAACTTCTTAGGACTTCATTTCTTCAATCCTGCACCTGTCATGAAACTCGTTGAAGTGATCTCCTCAAAGGATTCTAGTCAAAAGCTTGCAAACGACCTCTATGCTTGGTTTGAAGAAAAAGGGAAGTTTCCTGCTCATTGCAAAGACTCCCCTGGCTTTATTGTTAATCGAGTAGCTCGTAATTTCTATGGAGAACCCCTTCGTATTGCAGCTGAGGATGATGAGAAAAAGTTCAAAGAGATTGACCAAGTTTTAAAAGAAGTTGGTGGCTTTAGAATGGGGCCTTTTGAACTGATGGATCTCATTGGCATTGATGTGAATTATTCAGTCACCTGTTCAGTGTGGAATGCCTACAATCAAGAACCACGTTTTGCTCCTCATCCTTTACAAGAAAAACTTGTTAATGAAAAAAGACTCGGTAGAAAATCAAAAAGAGGATTTTATCAGTATGAATAATATCTACCTGGATGATGTTATTATTAATTTTGGTTTTGGTACTAAAGAAGAGAAAAAGAATTTTCTTCGAGAACATGCCAGTAAATCCATTTATATGGATCTGACTTGCTATGATCCTAAAGAATTTTATGAAGAGTTTCCTCAACTAAAAGGTATCTTCAGTGCTTTGTTTGCTGATGAGGCAAAAAGAATTGAAATTCATTTTAGAGAAGAGAACCCTCTGGTTTTAAATCATCTTAAAGAGCTTGGATATCATCCTATTCAAGTTTCTTTTACTTCTTGTGGTTTTATTTTTCCGAGAACTATTTCTCAAATTATTAATGAAGCCTACTTTGCTCTCGAAGATGGAATTGCTACTAAAGAAGATATCAACCGTGCGATGAAATTCGGAGTGAATTACCCTAAAGGTCCATTTGAATGGAGTGAGGGAAAAGAACTTTATATTAAAACTCTTTTAGAAGAACTTCACACTCTCACTAAAGACAACCGCTATATTCCTAATAAGGCCCTTTTATGAAAAATGTTTATATTGCTTTTGCTAAACGTACACCTGTTGGAAGTTTTGCGGGAAAGCTCTCATCAGTTCGTGCCGATGATCTTCTCGCCCATATCCTAAAAGCTCACGCAGACTGGGCCCCTTACTCACTTACTGAAATTGATGACGTTATCATTGGTTGTGCCAATCAGGCCGGTGAAGATAATAGAAACGTTGCTCGCATGGGAGTCATTCTTGCTGACTATCCACACGAAGTCCCGGCCACAACATTAAACCGCTTATGTGGATCATCTCTTGATGCCGTTATGGATGCCTTTGCTCGCATTCAAGCAGGCTTTGGAGATTGCTTTCTTGCTGGTGGTGTTGAATCAATGAGCCGTGCACCCTATGTGATGAGTAAAGGACAAAGTGCCTTTGCTAGAGATCAAAAAATATGGGACACCTCAATCGGCTGGCGTTTTGAAAATCCTGAAATGGAAAAGAGATTTCCCCTTATCTCTATGGGACAAACGGCAGAAGAAGTTCGCCGCAAACACAATATCCCTCGTGAGGAGCAAGATAAGTGGGCCTTCGAATCCCATCAAAAAGCAACCGCTGCTCAAAAACTTGGAAAGTTTAACGATGAAATTCATCCCATAACTATTAAAACTAAAAAAAGCGAAGAGATCATATCTGCTGATGAAGGGCCAAGACCTGATTCAACTCTTGAAAAGCTCTCTACTCTTCGTGCAGTATTTGAAAAAGATGGAACAGTAACAGCAGGTAACAGTTCATCCATTAACGATGGTGCAAGTCTTGTAATGGTTTGCTCGGAAGAGTTTCTTAAACGACATAACCTTACTCCACTCGTTCGAATTATTGGCGGAGCCGTTCATGGTCTTCATCCTAATGTTATGGGACTAGGTCCAGTAGGTGCTGTTGAGAAAGTTTTAACTCGCTACCAATTAAAGAAAAACCAGGTTGATGTTTTTGAACTTAATGAAGCTTTTGCAGCTCAAGTTCTTGGATGTATGAAAGAATTAGAACTTGATCCTTCTAAAGTTAATCAACTTGGAGGCTCAATTGCTATTGGGCATCCACTAGGTGCTAGCGGAACCAGAATCCTTTCGACTCTTATTCACCAAATGCAGAGACAACCTGAACTAAAAACAGGTATGGCGACTATGTGTATTGGTGTCGGTCAAGGAATTGCACTGGCCGTTGAGAACTGTAGATGAAGAAATACTTTGCCTTTCTTTTTCTTCTTTTTTCTAGTTATTCTTGGGGATGCATCCTCATTCAAGGTGAGTTAAAAATTAATTCTGACTCTTTAAAAGTTCATCAGAAGTTTAACCTGAATGAGGATTACCCCTATCGAACTGAAAACTATATTGTTCACATAAAATTAAAGAACACATCTCACTTAACTGAGATTACTGTTAAACATCCAAAAACTCTTAAAACTCTTCTTCAGGAAAATCTCCAACTTAAAGTCGACAATGAGATGATTTCTCATTTTTCTACTAAAGAGATTGTTCTTACATCCAGACTAACTTTAAAACACATCTAAGGAATATTTATGAAAGACATCAAGCTTTTTATTGATGGAGAATTCATAACTTCTAACCACACAGTTGATTCAATTAATCCTGCAACTGGCGAAGCTATTGCTAAAATTCATCTTCCTACAAACAAAATGATTGATACTGCGGTTGAAGCTGCTCATAAGGCCTTCTACCAAAGTGAATGGAAGAATTTTGATAAAAATCAGCGTGCCGATATTTTATTAAAAATTGCTGAAAAGATTAAAGAAAGAAAAGATGAACTCATAGAATGGGAAATCAAAGATTCGGGCTCTGTACTTAGAAAAGCAAAGGCCGACATTCATAATGCAGCCTCATACTTTAAAGTACTCGCCGGACAATGCAGGGCCTTTGAATTTGAGGTTAAAGACGAGAAAGCTTCAAGAGATGGTTTCTCACAAAACTTTCGCACCTATCTTCCTGTTGGTGTTTGTGCTCAGATTATTCCTTGGAATTTTCCACTGGTCATGGCCGCTTGGAAAATTGGACCTGTCATTGCTTCTGGTTCTACTGCTGTTTTAAAAACCGCCCTTGAAACACCGATCACAGCTTCTATCTTAGCTGAGATTCTTAGAGACTCTGGTCTTCCTCCTGGCGTTGTTAATATTATTACCGGCGATGCAGATGTCGGTCAGCACCTAATTGCTCACCCTAAAATTAAAAAAATTGCCTTCACGGGTTCTACTCAAGTAGGTAAATCCATCATGGAGAAAGCTTCGCAAAAAATTCAAAACCTCTCCTTAGAACTTGGTGGAAAATCCGCCAATATCATTCTTAAAGATGCAGATCTCAACCTAGCTGTTGATGGTGCCCTTTATGCCTTTCTTTATCATCAAGGTCAGGCCTGTGATTCTGGAACAAGACTTTTAGTTGATGAGAGTATTTACCCTCAATTCAAAGAAGCTTTAATCAACAGAATCAAAGATATTAAAATTGGTGAACCTCATGATCCGAATGTGGGTTTCGGTCCAGTTATCAACAGTAAACAATCAAAGACCATTATGAATTATATTCAATCTTCACTTCGTGATGGTGGAAATTTACTCTATGGTGGTAGAAAGCTCGAGGACGCACCATTTAATAAAGGTGAATTCATTGAACCCACTCTTATTGAAGTGGATAGAAATAATATTATTTTTAAGGAAGAAATTTTTGGCCCAGTACTGGCCATCACCACTTTTAGAACAGAAGAAGAGGCCATTGATCTTTCTAATGATTCAATCTACGGATTAGCAGGAGCTGTGTGGTCAAAAGATCTTAGTCGTGCCAAAAAAATCGCTTCAAGACTTGAGACAGGAACAGTGTGGATTAATGAGTACCATCTTTTAAATCCTGGGATGCCCTTTGGTGGATTTAAGCAATCCGGTCTTGGAAGAGAAATGGGTGAAGAAGGGATGAAGGCCTATCTGGAAGTTCAACACCTTTGGGTTTCTGATTGTAATGAACGAGAAAAGAAAGTTTGGTTTGATGCCTTATTCTAAGAAAAAAGGGGCGCCTAAGCGCCCCTTCTACTTTAAGTAGGTATGAGAGAATTAACCAATAAGTTTGAGAGCGTTCTGACCGGCCATGTTTGCCTGAGCAAGAACCGAAGTACCAGCAGCGTTAAGAATGTCGTTCTTCGCTTTAGTAGCAGTTGCATCTGCATAGTCTACGTCGCGGATACGAGAGTTAGCAGCAGAAAGGTTCTCAACACTAACTTGTAAGTTATTAGATGTTGATACTAGTCTGTTCTGAATCGCACCTAGGAAAGCTCTCTGACCAGATACAGTCTCGATTGCTTTATCAAGTGATTCTAGTGATTCTTGAGAACCTGTTTTAGTCGAAACATCAAGTTCAGCTACACCTAGACCATCAAGACCTGCATTCACTCTTCCAGCATCATAAGAGATTCTATCTTGGAAAGCGTCGTTATTGATACCAACTTGGAAATCATACTGACCGCCAGTTCCATCAAGAAGCTTCTTACCGTTAAACTCTGTCACTTGAGAAATACGATCAAGCTCGAGTTTAAGGTTTTGATACTCCATATTTGTCATTTCTCTTTCAACA
>CAYWMU010000200.1:0-5071 GCA_964459395.1 uncultured Bacteriovorax sp. | reverse complement strand
TAAACTTCTTGATGAAAGAAACTTTAAAGCTGTTCGTCTTGCTTGGTCAGGTGGTGGAGTTGACTGGGATCCAAAACAAGTTTGGCACTCAAGCTCAGCGAATAACACTGGTTCGAACTTTATTGGTTATAAAAACCCTAAAGTTGATAAGCTTATCGATGAGGCCCGTCAGAACTATAACAGAGCTGAAAGAATTAAATTGCTAAGAGAAGTGCACAAGCTTATTGCTGACGATGCCCCTTATATTTTCTTCTTTAACCCACAATATACTCTTTATGGACATTCAAAAAGAATGCAAAAACCAAAAGATACTTTCCAGTATGCTATTGGTCAGCAGTTTTGGACGATCGAGAAGTAACCTATGCTAAAGTATTTTCTAAGAAGACTCGCTATTCTCATTCCAACACTACTAGGGGTAACCATAGTAGTGTTTGGGATCATTAACCTTGCACCAGGAAGTCCTGTTGAACAAAAGCTCCAGCAAATGCGTTTTGGTGGTGGAGCAGGCCCATCAGGGGACAGTGGAAATCGTGGAGGGACTCATGGAGTTTCCAACGAAATTCTTGAAGCTCTCAATAAGCAGTACGGTTTTGATAAACCTATCCATGAACGCTATTTCCTCTGGTTAAAAAATATAGCGACCCTCAACTTAGGAGAAAGCTTTACTTATGAGGAACCAGTCATCGATGTGATTGTGTCCAAATTTCCAGTCTCATTGCAGTTCGGGGTGGTTTCTTTATTGTTGAGTTATCTCATCTCTATTCCTCTTGGGATTGTGAAGGCCGTGAAGAATGGTTCACCCTTTGATGTGGTATCAAGTGTAATTCTCTTCGTTTTTTACTCCGTACCTTCTTTCATGCTCGCTATTCTCTTAATTGTTTTCTTATCTGGGGGATCATTCCTTGAACTGTTCCCGGTGGGAGGAATTCACTCCGAGATGTATGATGAGCTTGGTTTCTTTGAAAAAATCGGTGATCGAATTCATCACTTTATTCTTCCCCTCATCTGTTACACCATTGGCTCTTTTACTTCACTAACAGTGCTTATGAAAAACTCACTGATTGAAGAAATTAAAAAAGACTATATTCGTACTGCTCGTGCCAAGGGAGTAGATGAGAAAACCGTTTATATGAAGCATGCTCTTCGTAATGCCCTTATTCCTATCGTTACAGGAATTGGTGGATTTCTAATGGTTTTCTTTGCTGGTTCTCTTCTCCTTGAGACGATTTTCCAGTTAGATGGTATTGGACTTCTCAGTTACAAAAGTATTCTCTCTCGTGATTACAATGTGATCATGGGACTCGTATTTATTCAGAGCTTACTATTCCTCATCGGGAACATTCTCTCTGATTTTGCCTACATTCTCGTTGATCCAAGGATTGATTTCCAATGATTGAAAAGTATTTAAAAAATGAAGAAACACTTAAAAAGTGGAGACGCTTTAAATCAAGAAAGCTCGCAGTCATTTCTTGCTGGCTCGTTGGTTTGTCCTGTTTTTTTAGTTTCACCGCTGAGTTTTGGGCCAACAATAAGCCCATCATGATGAGCTATGAAGGTCAGATTTATTTTCCTGTTTTTAAGAAATATCATCCAAGGGTCTTTGGATTAAATGATTCCTTGGTGATGAACTATAAGTCATTTGATCTCGGCGAAGATGGCTGGGCCATCTGGCCAATAGTTAAATGGAATCCTTACGAATCAAATACTGAAGTTGATTATTATCCAAGTCAGCCGACAACCTCAAATTGGATGGGAACAGATGATAGAGGGCGCGATATCTTTGCTCGTCTTCTTTATGGTCTAAGATATTCCATGACCTATGCTTTTCTCGTGTGGTTTATCACTTTCACAGTTGGAACAATTCTTGGTGGGATTATGGGTTACCTCGGAGGTCGCGTCGACTTTTGGGGACAACGTGTGGTTGAGGTACTCTCAACAGTTCCTCAGTTCTTCCTTCTTATTATTATCATTTCTATGTTTAAGCCCTCGCTTACTTTACTGATCTTTATTTCATCAATTTTTGGTTGGATTAATATCAGTTACTATGTGCGCGGAGAGTTCCTTAAAAATAGAAAGAAAGAGTTCGTAGAAGCAGCACGTGCATTGGGAGCAGGGCATGTTTCTATTTTCTTTAAGCATCTACTGCCTAATTCTCTTTCACCAATTATTACTTTCTCTCCTTTTTATATCGCAGCAAACATTGTTGCTTTAGCAAGCTTAGACTACCTTGGTTTCGGTCTGACTCCTCCTACGCCAAGTTGGGGTGAGCTTTTAAACCAGGCCCAAAAGCATTTTACTGAAGGATGGTGGCTCGCTGTTTATCCTTCTTTAGTGTTATTCCTCACTCTCACTATGCTTTCTCTCATTGGAGAAGGTGTAAGAGATGCTATGGATCCAAAGGAGTAAAAATGAAACCTGTTGCTTTGAGAATGAATCAATTTAAAGATTCTATCTTTGGTGTGATTTCTAATCTTGCACGTGAACATGGTGCTGTTAATCTTGGGCAAGGGTTTCCGGATTTTGATGGCCCTGAATTCATCAAAAAAATTGCAGAACAAAAAATTCACGAAGGTCATAATCAATACGCTCCTTTTCATGGAGCAGTAAATCTTCGTCGTGAAATCTCTTCTTATTATGATCGCTTTTACAGACTTAGATACGATCAAGACACTGAAGTCACCGTCACTGTTGGTGCTACAGAATCCATTTATGTCACCATTATGGCCATGATCAATCCTGGTGAAGAAGTTATTGTTCTTGAGCCATTTTATGATTCTTATATTGCTTCAATTAATATGGCCGGGGGAGTGGTAGTACCTCTCACAATGCACGCTCCTGATTTTAAAGTGGATATGGCCGAGTTAAAAAAAGCTGTTACTCCAAAAACTAAAATGATCATCATCAACAACCCTCACAATCCAACTGGAAAAGTGTGGGAGCAAAGTGAGCTTCAAGAAATTGCCAATATTGCTATTGAAAATGATCTCTATGTGCTGAGTGATGAAGTTTATGAGTTTCTTCTTTTTGATGGAGCTCAACATATTCCTATGGCCACTTTAAATGAGATGAAAGAGAGAACGATTACGATCTCAAGTGCTGGAAAAACATTTGGCCTTACTGGATGGAAGGTTGGTTGGATTTGTGCCAATCCAGAGGTTTCTAAGGCCTGTCGACTTGTTCACCAATATGTAACTTTCTCAGTGACGACTCCTATCCAAGAGGCCATTGCTGAAGGACTTAAAAGTCTAGAAACATACGTTCCTGAGTTTCAAGCAAGATACCAAAAAAAGCGTGACCTCTTTTACAAAGAACTTACGAATCTAGGTTTCGAATTTCCTATCCCTCGTGGAACTTACTTTATGATGGTTCCTATTCGAAATAAGACAGAACTAAAAGATGTGGACTATGCCATGAAGCTTATTCGTGAGAATAAGGTAGCGACAGTCCCTCCTTCTGCCTTCTATATGAAGTCTTCAGAAGGAGAGAACTATCTAAGATTTTGTTTTGCAAAAAAAGAGGAAACTCTCAAAGAGGCGGCCCTGAACTTACAGGGCCTGTAATTTAACTTTAGTCTTTTTAACTTTACCTTCTCGGCGATATTCAACTTCTACATTATCGCCGACTTTTCTCTTCTCAAGAATTTGGTAAATATCATCAAGGTTATTAACTGGTTTACCATCGACTTTAAGAATAATATCCCCTAAGTACATACGACCATATCGATCGTGAGTAAGACCACGAAGTCCGGCCTTCGCAGCTGCACCCTTCTCATCAACATGACTGATAATGATTCCTTTTCCGTCTCGGATGAGTCGCTCTTTCATAGACTCAGGAACAATGCCAATTCCAAGACCCGGACGAATAACTTTTCCATGGGTGATGAGTTGAGGAACGACTTCTTTGATTGTATCAACCGGAACAGCAAATCCAAGACCGGCGCTTGAACCACTAGTTGAGAAGATAACAGTATTCATCCCAATTAACTCACCAGATGAATTAAGGAGGGGACCACCAGAGTTACCCATATTAATAGCAGCATCTGTTTGAATCATGTCATGAATCTTCACACCACCAATACCATCAATTTGCCTGCCTAGTGCAGAGACCACACCCGTTGTTAAAGTGTAATCAAGGCCAAAAGGAGAACCAATGGCAAACGAAGACTGGCCTACGATTAAGTTTTTGGAATTTCCAAGTTTGATGGGAGTCAAGGTAGCCGGATTTTCAGATAATTTTAGAACAGCAATATCTTTCTGAGGTGCCGTTCCGACGATTTCCGCTTTGTATTGTTTAGTATCATTATGGAAGGTAACAACAAAAGTATTCCCACCTCGAACCACGTGATAGTTAGTTACGATGTGGCCGTTCTTGTCCCATACGAAGCCTGATCCAGCTCCCTGAGGCATCTCCACTTCTCCATGGAAAAGGTTACGGGCCAGCTTAATATTGGCAACGTTAACAGTGCTCGGAAGTGCTGTCCGATAGATTTCGATAGTCTTTTCTTCAGTTGCTAATAACTGAGTATATCCGGGAGTAACGTAAAGAAGACCGAGAAGGATGAAGGGAATTAGCTTCATAACAGATGTGCTCCTTTTTTGACGAAGTTTGCGAAACAATTATACTATGCTTACTTAAATCTCCCAAGAGGCATCATATGATGGATTTAGATAATGACCCGGCGCTCATTAAGTATTTCAGCCGAGTGACCAATAAAGTCGAAATAGAAAAAGTTTACGGCGATGAATTCATCCGTTTTTTATATGGTTCTAAACTTAGTTCCATTGTTAATCCTATCGTCACTTCAAAAGCTTTTTCTCAAATTTATGGTTATTTTCAGGATCTCCCATCTTCTAAAAGAAAGGTCCGTCCCTTTATTGAAAAGTTTGACATCAATATTGATGACTATGAACCAGGCACACGCCCGGCCATTGATATTAAGGATTCCTACAGAACCTTTAACGAGTTTTTTATAAGACAATTCAAGAAAGGTAAAAGATCTTGGGTTGAAGAGCCAAATCGTATGGGAGCTTTCGCAGAGGCCCGCTACGTGGGCTTTGAAGCTATGGATGAC
>CAYWMU010000199.1:0-5103 GCA_964459395.1 uncultured Bacteriovorax sp. | reverse complement strand
TTAACTTGTCCGATTTAAGGGGCTCAGATCATTTAAGCTCCCTTTTTTATTTTTTATTTGGCTTGAAATTAACAAAGCGAATACTCTCTCCTAAACGTAGTTTTAGGCCTGCGGCAGTCACATCGGACACTTTGAGTCCTCCGCTTGGAAGTACTTCAACTCCACCTAAACAAGCGCGAAAATTCTCGTCTCCCACTGTAGAGATGACCTTAATATCAGTCACTTCTTGCTTGTCTGCAATCTCTTCAATAACTCCCACCACACTTTCTTTGATCGCACGGATATTATCAATATCAGCGATAAGAACAGGACCTGGCTCAAAAATTCCAACAAGGCCTGAGAACTTAAAACCTTCTTGCTCGAGGATGTGTTTAGCAGGCTCTGTATTAGGATGAACTTTTCCGATTACAAACTGTGCATCATCGGGAAGGAGATTCGCGATGATTGGAGTCTTAGGCATAAGCTCTTCGATAAATTTTTTATTTTTAACGTAGAGGTAATCGGCCGTAGGGAAATCGATTTGGAAAAAATTCTTTCCAACTGCATCCCAGAAAGGAGAGTGTCCTGAATCGTTAACCATCCCGCGCATTTCAGCAATGACCTGATCTTCAAAGTACTTTCTATTTTCTGCAATAAAGAGAAAGCGAGAGAGTGAAAGGAAGCGCCCATTTTGGGAGTTTCTGTATTTGGGGTGAAGATAAAGAGAGCATATCTCAGCAGGTCCATTGTGAATGAAATGGAAGTGCATCGTAGTGATTTGCGTTTGAACATCAATAATTTTAGAAGCGTAATTGTTTTGTTCTAGACGGTAAAAGTAGTAGGGATGGAATCCACCAATTTTAGAAATGATGGCACATACTCCAACAATTTTACCTGTAAAGATTTCTTCCATAACAAAAAGATAATCTTCACCACCAGGGCCATCTTCACGATGGAGAAAACTTCGCTCTGAAATTCTAATTCTTTTCTTGAGGATCTCCGGATCTTTAGGAAGGGAGGTCAGGCCGTGACCTGACTCTTCTAAAAGCTCCATTAATCCATCGAGATCATTTTGATTTATAGGTCTAATGATAAACATCAATTAATCCATTTCATTTAGCGTCTTTTCAATAATGGCACATACTTCATCAATGTGACGTTCTTCTACTGCAAGAATAGGCATAAGAAAACGCACTCGTGATGTTGGAGCAGCTCCCGCCTGAAAGGACATAACACCGTTATTGAAAAGTTTATAAGTAAATTCTTTCGTTTTTGCTTCGTCTCCACCAAGGACAGTCATAGCAACCATGGCACCAATTCCATAAGGTCCTGTTAGTTTATTTGGCATTTTCTTTGAGATAGCTTCAAGCTTTGATTTAAAGTGAGCATGAAGTCTCATGATCTTTCCATTCTCTCCAAGATAATCACCATTAAGAATTTCACTAATGATGAAGTGAGATGCGGCGATTTGAGATGAAGAGCCTGTAAAGGTTTGAGAAAGAAGACCAGGTTTAGGTTTGTGGTCATCATTATAAAGAGTGGCACAAACTTGGGAGTTCTTACCAACTGTTACGACATCAACATACTTATCTAATTTAAAATGTTGGAAGGCAAAGATCTCTGTTGTTCGAGCAAAAGTTTGTACTTCATCTACTAGGAGAGAGATGTTGTTCTCTTTACAAACAGCGATGAGTGCTTCGAAGTATTCGGTATTACCGACCCATGATCCGTTTTCACCTTGGATAAGCTCCATGATAAAACCAGCATACTGACCAGGAAAGCGTTTCAAATGATTTTTCATTACTTTCACTGCACGATCAATTGAACCTTGATGATCGTTCTCATCATAGAAAGGGATGTAGTCCACATCAAGAGTTTTTGGAAGACCTTGGCGGTAAGCCGCTTTATCGGTTACCCATGCCATACCGAGAGTACGTCCAGAGAAGCATCTTTCGAAAGCAAAGAAGCGATTAGCTGGAGACTTCTTTTGAAAAATAATTTTAAAAGCGTTGTCGTTGGCCATTGCTCCAGAAGTAGAAAGGAAAACGTTTTTTACACTTGCTCCATTTTTCGTTGCTGCTTTTGAGATAAGTTCAAGTAGTTCAGCAGTGGTATCATTCTGTTGAAGATGACCATTCATAACAGTATTTGCTAGTGCTCCATTAAGAGTGGCATCAATTACACCTTCGTGAGAGTGACCCATATAGTGAACACCAATACCAGTGATGAAATCGTATTTAACTGAACCATCTGCAAGTTCAACCAGTGGACCATTTCCTATTCCAGAACCGAGATAATTATAAAAAAGTCCGCCACCTCGATAATCGGCCATTTTTTTGAGGAGGACGTCGTAATTATTAGCGAGGCCAGGAACGGCGTCTCTTACTCCTGTAATATTTTTTTTATGATCATTAAGGGCATCTTTAATGAGCTTTTTAGCTTCTTCTAATCGAGGGTCTTGGAAAAATTGTTGAGCAATAGTCTTAGACATAGAGGTCTCCAGAAAATGAAAAGTATACGAGGGTTTTCGGCAGTTTAAGACGAAGACTTGACCTTTACAAGGACTTTTCCGGCATTAAGCTATAGTAAATTTTAGCCGATAAGAGTGATGATGAAGCTTCTTATCTTTTTACTCACCCTTTCTTTTAGTCTCGCGGCTTTTCCTGCAGGAATAACCGGGCGAGTTAATAGTTTGGAGGGGTGTGCTAAAAAAGTCATGGTTTGGCTTTCGATGGATGAGGAGATTCGCGAGAAGAGGCTTCTTCTCATGCATACCGAAGTTCCGGTGGGTGGAAGTTATAAATTTTATACTAAGCCTGGGAAGTACCAGATTCGTGCTAATGATGAAAAAGGTTGCGAATTCTTTGCTCAAGTTGAAGTGAAAGACCAGGAAGAGAAGATGGATGTAAGGATGGTGAAGAAATGAAGGTCTTCATTACCTTAATCTTCCTTTTAAGCTTTTCAAGTTATGCTGCTAAAGAGTGCCTTCCTCCTAAGTTTTTATCTTGGTCCACTGGTTCTCAATCGAACATTTGTACGACTCAGGTGCTATCGACAGATTTAGATCCAGAGAATTGTATCCCTCAAATCTTTCCCCATCTTCAAACCTTTCAGAATATTATTGAACAAGGAAAACAGCCTTGGTGGGTAGAGAAGGGGAATGCACAGTTTCCCAATGTTGCTTATCCTGGGGTATGGAAAAATCATCAGATCGATGCAAGTTACTATCCAGGTTCCGGTGAAATCTTTGCAGCTAAACCTAACGTCTATATCCAGTCCATTCACGAAGAAAAAAGAATGAAGTTTCATTTCCTGGGTGATGGGCCTAAGAGTTTTCTTGCCACTACTCCCATGTTAACCGAGAGGCTAAGTTGGGAAGGAAAGATTCTTGAAACTGATAAGTTTGAGATAGAGGGAGTGATTTATGACTACCTCTTCTACGACATACGTTTATCCAAATCGGCGATGCAGTTTAGCCATGGCGTTTGTACCACCAGGGCCGAAAGTATTGAGTGGATGATTAAAGATTTAGGGGCCATGAATTTTCCGGCGATTTCTTTAAGTGACTTTGAAGATCATTGGCGCGTAAAGATTCCCGACTATCCCTATTTTTGTATCTATCCCCAATATAATGAACAGTTAGATCCAGTACTTCCTGTGCAATTAGATATCGAACAAGCAAGCTTTACTCGGGCGCTTTATGTCTTAGTTGCCTACCGAGATGCCCCTGACTCGAGTCAAATGCCTTTAATTCCGTTTCCAAGCCTCGATCCCGAGTCTATTCGTCCTTCTACTCTAATAACTCGTGAAAATATGTTTAAAGAGTGGGGAGTTGCCTTCCTAGGTGAGTGATTTCAGAGGCTTTCTGTAATTTCTTCTCAAATTGTTGTCGATTGTGATGGCTTGTGATAGTTAATTCATAAAATTTAAATAGTTAGCTCTAGTTCAACATGGAGAATTTATTATGACTTTGAAAGTCGTCAAACATCATGACATCAAAAAAACTGATAAAAAAGTACTCAAAAACTGGCTTCATCTTTTAATACTTGGACGCATGGTTGATGAGCGTGCCCCAAATTATCTTAAGCAAGCACTTGGTTGGTCTTATCATGCTCCATACGCTGGACACGATGGAATCCAACTGGCCATCGGACAAGTTTTCAATAAAAAAACTGACCACCTTTTCCCATACTACCGTGACATGCTAGTTGCTCTTTCTGCTGGCCTTACAGCTGAAGAACTTATCCTAAACGGGATTTCAAAAGCAACTGACCTTGCTTCTGGTGGACGTCACATGTCTAACCACTTTGCAAAGCCTGAGTGGAATATTCATAACGTATCTTCTTGTACTGGTAACCACACACTTCATGCTGTGGGTGTTGCTCGTGCTATGAAAACTTATAAGCACAAAGGTGTAGCGATTTCTTCTCAAGGTGAATCTTCTGTTTCTGAAGGTTACGTTTACGAAGCAATCACTGGTGCTGACCGTGAATTACTTCCAGTAGTATTCGTATTCCAAGATAACGGATACGGTATTTCAGTTCCTAAGTGCGACCAGACTGCTAACGAGCACGTTGCTGATAACTTCAAAGGCTTTAAGCACATTCAAATTGTTAAGTGTGACGGTAAAGATGTATTCGATTCAATGAATACTATGATCTCAGCTTACGAGTACGCTAAGGAAAAATCAATTCCAGTTATTGTTCACGCTAACTGTGTACGAATTGGAAACCACTCTAACTCAGATAACCACGAGTGGTACCGTGATGAGGAAGAGAGAGCCGCTGCTAAAGCTCAAGACCCTCTTGCAAAATATAAGAATGACCTTCTTAAAAATAAGATTTTCACTCAAGCTGAAATCGATGAAGTAGAAGCTGAAGCCAAGAAAATCCTTCTTGATGCTCACTCTAAAGCAATGAAGGCACCAAATCCAACTCCTGAGTCTATCTTTGACTTTGTTATTCCTGAGCCATACGCAGGGGATAAGTACGGAACAGGTGTTCACAATGAAACAAGTGAACCGATCAAGTTTATTGATGCTATCAACAGCACTCTTAAAGCAGAATTCCGTCATAACCCAGATACTTATATTTGGGGACAAGACGTTGCTAACAAAGAGAAGGG
>CAYWMU010000198.1:0-5164 GCA_964459395.1 uncultured Bacteriovorax sp. | reverse complement strand
CAATTAAAAGATCAATTGGATATTGCTTATGACAGTTTTAGATCTTAGAAAATACTATTCAAGGTTTCTAGACGGCCATGGAGACAATATCCATTTGGCCGCCCATTCTCATCATTTTTGGCCAGATGTCTCTCGTGAAGGGCATATGGAGTACTGGGATGACTGCGCTAAAAGTAGTGATCAAAAATGGGACAAGATCTTTAGCGAAATCATTCCCTATGCTCAAAATAAGATTGCAGATATTCTTAATTTGAAAGACCCTCAGCAGATTGTTTTCGCACCTAATACCCATGAACTGACCTCCCGCCTTCTCTCAACTTTTTTAGGAACAAAAAATCTTTCGGTTTTAACAACTGATTCGGAGTTTCATTCATGGAAACGACAGATCACTCGACTTGAGGAATTAGATGGAGTGAATGTCTCATGGCTTTCAACCAAGAATCTTTTAAATGACAGAAGTGCTTTTTTGGCTTCGATTATTGAGGAGTTAAAAAAAGCTCCTGATCTTTTTTTTATAAGTCAGGTTTTCTTTGATTCAGGCCTTGCCCTATCAACAGCAGAGCTTGAATCACTTTTGCCTCATCTTCACCAAAGAACCACTATGGTCATCGACGGCTATCATGGCTTTGCTGCCATTCCGACTGATCTCTCCTCACTCGAAGGAAAAGTATTTTATCTGGCAGGTGGCTACAAATATGCTCAGGCCGGAGAAGGAGCAGCCTTTATGGTCATTCCTCAAAAAAATTTAAGACCAGCCTACACGGGTTGGTTCGCGCAATTTGCTAATCTTTCCCAAACCACTGACCAGTTGGTAGGTTATTCACAAGACTTTATGAGCTTCATGGGTTCAACTCAGGATATGAGTGGTCTTTATCGCTTCAGAAGCGTTTGGCAATTATTTGATACACTTGATTTAGATATTAAAACCATTCATAATCATGTGAAAGCGCTTCAGAAGAAATTTCTTTCTGAGTTGAATGATAAACTTGTCACTAAGTTTGATTTAACCTTGATTTGGAATGAGTCTTTTGAACACGGACACTTTCTAACTTATCTAGCCTCTTCTGAAGAAAAGGCCAGTGAAGTAGAAAAGGAATTAAAAGAGAAAGGGGTCCTTATTGACAGAAGGGCCAACCGTTTAAGATTTGGCTTTGGTCTCTATCATACTGAAAAGACTTTGGTTGACTTAGAGAAAAGATTAAATGTTTAGAGATAAACAAAAAGCACTAAGTTTTTTACCATAGGTTTCCGATAGAGTTTTTGTCTTTAACATTTCAAAGATTTAGGGAAATATGCAACTTAAAATTGGCTCATTTGTAGTTTTGTTAATCGTGGGTTTTATCATTAAGATATCTTTCGATACTGCAATTGCTGAGAAAGTTCCCCACCACTCACCAGAAAGAATTCCTGCATCGATAGATAAAAACTACCGCGATCATATGGCCTTAAACCAGAATCACTGAAAAATCTCATTCACCCATTTTTTAAAGGACTCTCCTCGATCGACAAAACTCTTGAATTGATCAAATGAAGGATGTGCCGGGGAGAAAACAAGCTCACCTACTAAGCCATGATCCTTGGCATACTTTAAAACATTTTTAACGTCATAACTTTTTTCAACTTCAAACTCAGATCCAAGCTCAAGAAATAAACGTTCAGTAACTTCACCAATTAAAAATATCTTTTTTATTTTTTCCTTATAAAGAAGAAAATCAGGTAAAAGTTTATCTGATTCGTTTCTTAGCTTGCCCCCAACTATAAGATAAATGGGTTCTTCAAAGGCCTTAATAGCAGTGACCGTTGCAAGGGAGTTCGTCGATTTCGCATCATTATAAATGCGAAGACCTTGATACTCCTTAACGAACTCTAAGCGATGCTCAACACCCGTAAATGTTTCAATAAAACGCTGAAAACTTTCCTGGTCTCCTAACTGTAGGAAATCAAGCGTCAGTTTTGTGGCCAAAAAGTTTGCTTCATTATGCTTTCCTTTAAGATGGGCCTTACTAAAATCAAATGTTCTTTCGAACTCACTTAGAGACTCAATGGAGAAATAGGATTTCATCGCCTGAGTCTCAATCAAATGGAGAAAAGGATTTTCTTTTCCAATGATGAGTAAGTCACTTTTATTCAAATTTTTATAAATATTATTTTTCGCAATGGCATAGGATTCAACGTCAGAATAGCGCTCTGTATGGTTCGGAAAAACATTTAAAATCAGGGCCACCTTAGGATGAAACTCTTGAATGCTTTCTAACTGGAAGCTTGAAACTTCGATTACGGCATAATCAATATCCTCATTAACTAGAGCAATATCGCTATAAGGGATGCCAATATTCCCTCCGCAAAAGACTCTCTTCCCGAGCTCCTCAAGAGCTTGAGTGATCATTGTCGTAGTCGTTGTTTTGCCATTAGTTCCAGTAATAGCAATAACGGGAATGTGAGAGAAAAGCCTATAAGCAAATTCTATTTCAGATATAACTGGTACGCCTTGGGATAGAGCAAGTTCCATGGACTTATGCTCCCGAGGAATCCCTGGGGAAAGTACGATGAAGTCCACTTGGGTAAAGACTTCGCTGGCCTCATCTTCTGAATAGCAATCCTCTCTCGCAACAAGCCCGTCGGTATTAGAAAACCACAAGGCTACATCTCCCTGATTAACTACAATAGTCCGTATCCCCCTGCTTTGAGCAAGTCTTAGAGCTGACTTCCCTGACCGGGCCAACCCAAAAATAGCAACCTTATTTATATTATTCATAAGCTATGTTATATATCCTTACCTAATGGACTTTCAAACTCGAATGAGAAGAATTCATGATTTCTTAAAACCATATCAAAATATATGGCAAAACGAAATCATGCTCCTTTACCCCAATTGCTTTGACCACTTTCCTAGTGATTGGCTTGATGAGATTTCTCAAATCGATAATACTTCCGACTTATTGGCGCTAGAGAAAAAGTACTATAAAGGTCTTCTTAAAAACAAAGAACTCATCGATTTTTATCAAGAGATCGAAAACTTAACTCAGTTTCCAAGGCCACCATCTTTTCCTCCTTTCTCAGAGGATAAATATACTTGGATTAAGATTACTCCTAAAAAGAAACACGAGATTCAAAAACTTGCTCCCCTAATCAATGAGTATTATAAGTCACAAAATGTCGAACGAATCATCGATATTGGCGGAGGCATCGGACTACTATCTCAGACTTTAGCAAAGTCCTATCAACATAAAATTATTAGTCTTGATATGGATCAAGTTTTACAAAGTACTGGAGAAGCTCGCTTTAAGAAATATGGAGGGGGCCAGACAACTCTTGAATTTAAGCACGTGAGAGTTTCAGGAGAGGAAGCAAAGTTTCTAGTAGAACTTCAACCTCAAAGAATGACCGTTGGACTTCACACCTGCGGTTCTTTGGCTGTTGATCAAATAAGAGCATCCGCTGAAAATAATCTTAAGGCCATCATCAGTCTCGGTTGCTGTTATTTAAAACTTAGTGAAGATGGCAGTGACCAAAATATTTCTTTATTTTCTCAAAGTTTCTCTTCCCCACTTGTCATGAATCCGTTCGCCCTAACTCTTGCTTGTGGTGCCCATCGAAAAGTAAGCCACAAAAGTATTTCATTTAAACGTCAGGTAAAGTTCTATCGCTACACTCTTCACACTCTTCTTGCAGATCATTACCAACATTCAGAGTTAATCATATTTGGAAGCTCAAGTGGTAAAGACTATGATGGTCGATTCTGTGATTATGTAAGAACTCAATTCCAAAAAGTTGGGTTTGCACTTAAACACACTGACGAGGAATTAGAGCAGTATTATCTGGAGAAACTTCCAACTATTAAAAGAATGTATTCAGCAGGATTTATAAGGGATGCCCTCAGTAGATTGCTGGAAGTATACCTTATTTTAGATAGAGCGATTTATTTAGAAGAAAAAAATTATCAGGTTGAGATCTTAGAAGTTTTTGATGAGGATATGTCACCTCGAAACTTAGGTATATTTGCTCACCTAAAGAGTTAGGTGAGCAAAAAGTGATTTTAGTTCAAGTGGAAAACTTCTCTCATTTCTTGATTGAGAAGTTGCATTTTATGAGCAAGGTCTGGATGATTAATATCCTTCTCTGGCTCAAAGAGATACTTCGCAGGATCAGTTGGATTAACCATTAGCTTTGTTTGCCAAATATTATCATGAGCAATGTTAATATCTTGGCGATACTGGTACTGCTCTAAAGTTTCTTTCTTAATAAAGTCTTGAATTGAGTTGAAGTAATGATCGTTATAGATCTTCTTTCCATTCTCCAAACGAGTGTACCCACGAACAACGTAATCGATATAAACCACGTCACACTCAAAAACTTCAAACATATAGTTAAGAGCATTCAGAGGAATAATATCTCCACAAGTGGCCACATCTAAATCCAGACGGAAAGTACAAATTCCTTCAGGGTCCGAAGCATCTGGATATGTATGGGTAGTGATATGAGATTTATCTAAGTGCATTTTAACAGAGGCAGAAGCTGACTCTGCGACCACTGTTGTTTGCTCTTCCCACTTCCCGCCTTTAATATCACTCATAAGAGTCATAGTAGAGGCCCCAACCGGATCGTAATCCTGAATGGATTCATTAAGAATATTAGCTTCGATGATTTTGCAAATATTTCGAGCAATATCTCGAATATTAGCAGCACAATATTTTGAATGAATGTACTGGATATATTCTTGCTTCTGTTCTTCATCCATAGCGATGCAGAAATCGTAGAAGTTGAACGAAAGGATTTTAGTTAGATTATTAAAGCCAGAAAGCTTAATCGTATCCTGTGGGTTTGTCATAGTAACAACTCCGCCTTTAGTAATGGAAATTATAAACTTTTAAGAAAGAACCTTATATGGAGTTTTTCGCACAATGGCAAGGTAAAAGAGGTCCGACTTAATGCCGGACCATCTTAAGAGGTTAAAATTAGATCAGCCCTAGAGATTTTACAGCGTCTCTTTCTTCACGAAGCTCTGCTAAAGTTTTATTGAACTTCTCAGTAGCAAAATCGTTATGCTCGTCCATCGGCATCACCTCGCAGAAGATGGGAGCTTCAGTCTTTCCCTTCTATCCTGTATGTGGCCATGACGTCCTCGATCCGTTTCAGGGATTCGGCCTGGCCCGGACCCTCGGCG
>CAYWMU010000197.1:0-5216 GCA_964459395.1 uncultured Bacteriovorax sp. | reverse complement strand
GAAGTTCTTGGAGATCACCAAAAAAATAAAATCCCTGATTGGGAAACTGCTATTCAGTTTGAATACCTTGCTGACTCTGTCTGGACTCATTTTGCCTACGGAAAGAATGCTATTTATCCAGAGGGCCATCATGGTAATGCGATCCTCTCTAAGTACCCTATCATTGATTGGGAAAACTATAAGATATCAACAAATCGTCTAGAGCACCGCGGTCTTCTTAAAGCGAGAATCCAGGATCCTATTTCAGGTAAAGAAGTCATTCTTGCCAACACCCATTTAGACCTCACTCAAAGAGGTAGAGACCAACAAACACAAATTCTTATTCACCATATGAAGTTCAGTGAGAACACTCCATGGGTTTTAGTGGGAGACTTCAATGACTGGAATAAAAAAGTAACACCTCTTATTGAAAGAGAGTTAGAAGCTATAGAATGTTTTAAAGACTTACACGGGAAATTTCCTAAAACTTTCCCTTCTGTTTTTCCTGTACTTTCTCTAGACCGTATCTTTGTTAAAGGTTTTAAAACCATAATGGCCGAAGCCTTAAGTGGTCCTCAATGGAAAAAACTCTCTGATCATATTCCACTTCTCGTGGAATTAGAGCTTATGGATTAATGATAAGCTTTTTCCCCTGAGTAAAGATAAATGTCTTCCCCACAAACTTCGTACTGTCATCCTCTATGACAATTCCTGAACCATCAGGGCAGGCAATAATAGGACGAGGATCCTCCTTTGATAATTTAAGGAATGCTTTTTCGTAACGAGTAGAGTTTCGATAATGAGGAAAGAAGTGAAAATCGAGAAGCCCAATAGATTTTAAGTTTTTTAAATGAACGCTGTTTTCATCTCGGTCAAAATCAGGGTAACTCGCCATAAAAATATCTTGAGTCATCATAATGGCACCGGCCGAAAGCCCTGTTAAAACTTTTCCTTGCTCTACGAATTTCTTTAAGGGAGTTAGCAGCTTCGCCTTTCGTAAATGTTTTAAAAAGTAGAATGTATTTCCGCCCCCTAAATGAATCGCATCACTTTTAAGGACCTCTTCCAACAAAACCTTGTCAAAGTTAACATCCACTGGAAAATGAATAAACCGCTTAATTCCAAACTGAGAATAATGGCGAACGAATTCTCTAAATTCGACTTCAGATAAATATGAAGATGAAGGGAAAAAGGTTACGACCGGATTTTTCTTTTTTAGGAGTTTAGTAAAATTAAGATCCAGATCGTAATTCTCCTTACCATTTCCTCCACTATAGAGAACTAGCTTCATAAACTCTCTCGATTTTCCCTCACTATACCTGTCAATCGAGTTAATAAATTCTTTTGCCTGAAGTTTACGATATTCTTCTCAACAACTTGATCAGGATCAAGAGTTTGATAGTATTTAAAGTTCTGCGAAACCTCAAAGATTTCCTCTGCCGTTAGTTTTGGTTTCGTGCTTGCTATTTTTTCGACGACAAAAGAGATAGAGTTCCCTGTTACTCGATCGTACTTATTAATAACAGAAGAACGCATCACAATTTCAAGTAATACATTCTCAATACTCACTTTCTTTTTCTTACAGACAATGTTTACTAATTTCAGATATTGTTCCTGGAACTTTTTAATCTGGCGAATGCGAATAGGAGTTAGTTTTAAATCGGCCCTTTTAGCATATGAAGACTTAATAACTTCTAGAAACTCTTTTGGTTCAAGAATCGTTCTTCTTGCTAAGTAAAGCTGTGGAAATTCTCTCAGAATATCTCTCATACAAAAGATTGCATCCTGGGTAATTCCATCGGCTACTTTATATAGACCCTTCTTTGATTTTGCACGTTCAAAGTAACTGTAGACCCTTCTGAAGCTTTCTACTTTTTTAACGTGATTTTGAATCAACTCTATTTGAGCTGATTCATCAAAACCAATTTTCTTAATGAGATTTAGATTTTTATGATATTCAAAGTTCTTCTCAAAAAGCTTCATTAATCGATGATCTTTAAACTTTTGAAGAGACTTTTTCTTTCCACTGGCAAGAAAGTCTGCAATCTGAATAAAACATTGAGCAATATATTTGGCTTTTTGTTTTTGTTCTAGAATTGTAGTTGAAAATCTTTCTACATCATCGAAGCGGTATTCAGAATGAAAGAGACCAAATTGTCGGATTGAACCATAATCAATGATTCCTCCATCCATCAAAATATTATCCCCGTCCCAGTCCAACCAGCAGAAGATATACTCATCCTCAAAGCGCGCCACCATCTCTGAGAAATTTAAGGTTACCTGTTCAGCTAACTGATAATATCTTTCAGCATCATAAGCCGTTTTTTTATAGGGCCATTTCTTATTCTTAACTTCTCGCTCAATATGATAATCAGCAAGCTTCTTTAGTGTTTCAAATTTTCCTTGCTTAAGTGGTGCAAAGAAGTGACTTGGTCTTAGAAGATTTGTATAAGCACGGACATTGATTGAGAGACCTTTTTCAAACTCAATAATGGCAAGAAGACGCTCTGTTTTGAATTTATTTTGGTGAAGAACTTCAGAGAAGATCAGAGTTTCCATTCCCTCACCTACTTCAGCATATCCACACCCATAGGAAATAGAGGGGTCTCCAGTCTGATAATATTTTTTATTAATATTACAGGCCGGCGAAAGACGAGTTCCTCCTGTCCCACAACTTGAAATATCCCAAGTAGTTCCTTTATGCTCTACTGTTCCATTCCAAATAGTGCGGCCATCACCTGACGTTCTTCCGAGTTTGTCAGGGTGTTGAAGCTGCAGATAGCGGGTTGCCATATAGGTATTAGGCAAGATTTCGGACTTAGGAAACTTCTTATTGTTTTCAATATCCCATTCATTAATAATGACTAAAGAAAAGGTATCTAAAATCTTTTTCTCTAATTCTGCATTGAGTTCGCATACATGATCATCCTCAATAAGACCCATTTCCTTAGCGAGATCAAAATTAAAAAACCTAACCTTCCCACCTTTTCTACGGCGCGCCTGGTAGGACACCTGAACATCGTTAACTTTTGACTGCAAGGGGTGTTTCCCATTTATGCGGTCAAAACTTAAATAGGGAGGAGATTCGTTTAATTTCTTCGCTGTGCTCATACTATTATTCCTCAAGCAATAAACTCTAGTTTTAGTATAAGCGAATTTGATTTATGACCCAAAAGGGGTCCGTACTAGGCAAAAGCAACCATCTTAAGTTTATTTTACTTTTGATAGGAGTTGTTAGGATTTTGTGATTCCAGAACGCTTTGCCGGAGTGGCATATCTTTACATGTTCTTGACCAAATCATTGGTAGTTCTTCACACAATAAACGTCCACTTAAGAATATTATTTAGGGAAAGGAGTCATTATGCAGCTCATTTTAAGAATTTGTCTCATTACCATCTCTCCCCTACTACTCTATCGTTACTGGAGAAATTCAATGAAACAAATTGAAGACATTCATGCGATATCAAAGTTCAGATACTGATCCCAGGGAGCAGGCCGGATAGAAAAATGCCACCACTCTTTTGAGTAGTTAGTAAATCCGGCCTCACTCATAATAGCTCCCAACTCTTCCCGTGCCGACTTCTGAAGCTTTGTGATCAACTCATTATGAGTGTGAGAGATTTCGTCAAATAAATCAAAATGCCCGCCCATATCTAAATCATTTAAAGACTTAGCTTCAACAATTGTTAAATCAATGGCCGTCCCGCGCGAATGACTAGACCTCGCGGCCAGATATCCCTCATTAAAGAGTTCACTGCGAGAATACTTTGGGTAGTATCGCTCTTTTAAATCCTCTCGATCCTCTTCCTGTTGTGACCACTCAATAAAAAAATCAACGGCTTTTTGAGGTCGATAGGCATCAAAAATTTTGAGACGATACCCTCTCTTCAAGGCCAAAGATGAAGCTTTTTCAAAATGAGAAAGAAGGATTTGTGGAAAGAGAGCGAGTTCTTTCTCATATCCTGGAAGAGAATGCCCTACAAAGTTATGTTTACCTGCATAGGCCAGTTCGATAATGGTCTCTGGAACTTCATCTTTTAAAGAAATAAAATCTGATCTTTTCATCAATAATAAACCATCACTGAAAGTTGGAAGCGATTATTAGATTCTTTATCTAACATTTGATGATTAAATTTTCCACCAAGAGAAACTGAAGAGTTCAAATGATATCGTCCTTCCAATTCTGAGAAGGCCAAACCATCTCTACCCATTTCAGAGAAACGGTAAGTATTAAAGTGGTAATAACTAGAAAGACTGACTCCCCACTTCTCATCAAAAAGGTATCTCATAACAACTTTAGGGCCCATTCCCAAACGGTAACCGTCTTGATAATAATTCTGGGCATTCCCTTCTGCATTAATAAGAAAAGACATTAAAACTTTTTCGCTATTAAGTACTACTGAACTTCCCACCGAACCATTGATACTAACTTCAGGGCAATCAAAACATGCTCTTCTAAATCTATTCTTAGCACCAACTTCTACTTCCCAAGAAATCGGAGTCGACCAAAAGTTCTGGCCCGGATAATTCTTTAATGTGAGAAAAGAAAACTGATCAAAAGCGACTTTCGACTTACCTTCAAGCTCTTGAAAAAGAAATGATCCCTTAAACATCTCAAGCTGAGCACTCTTTAAAGATCCAGCAGGAGGATCAAGAAGATCATGAAGGGCCGCACGCCATTCATATCCTAAAAAGCCACCAAGTTTATTTTGATGTCCTCCATAAAACTGATGTCTCGTAGGAGCATGGCTTTTTGCAGGAGAATCTCTTAGAAACAAAGGAGCTTCTTTAATATTTGAAATTTCTTTATTGCGGGCGCGAGCAATCAGTAATGGTTCTTTCTTGGCCTTTGTCTCTTTATCATCAACAAGAATTTTTTCAGCGTTAAAATAATCAAAAGCTTCGATACTCACATCTAGAATTGAAGCATTCTTTTTAGAGTCATACTTCAATTGTTTCAAATTCTTTGCAGGATCATTCGCTATGTTCTTAGCAAGCTTAAGCTCTTCATGACTTAAACCTTCTGACAACCTCTGTAGCATAGAATAAGTTGACTCTCGACGCTTACTACTGGTTATAAGTCCGTGCTGATCTAGAATCCTAATTGTGTCGGCCGGAATGGTGAACACATTATAATGTGAAGTCAGATTAAGACTAGGTCGTACAACATCGAGAACACTTAATAAGTGATACGAACAATTTTCATTTTAATTTTATCACTTTCTAAGCCTAAATT
>CAYWMU010000196.1:0-5244 GCA_964459395.1 uncultured Bacteriovorax sp. | reverse complement strand
TTAGGTTCTGCCTTTTTTGATAGCGAAATGTTTAGGCATCTTCATCATGAGGGCGCCATCGCCGCCATTATTCTAGGGGTGGGGGGAAGACTGATTCCTGGTATCTTAGGTCATGTAGAAATAGTCTCTGCCCAGAGAGAAAAGTATGAAAGACCGGTGCCTATTCTTATGACTGTGCCATGGGATTTTTGGATTATTATCGCTTTATTTGTTGGAAGTTATTTCTTAGATGAGAGTATAGGGGTCTGGTTACGAGTGGTGAGCGTTTCTGTTGTCGCTCTTAAGTACTGGAAGCTCTATCTTGCTCCTAAAGACAAAACTGCACTCACTTGGTGTATCTGGATATCTGCTTGGCTTATTACTCTGAGCTTTATTATAAGGGGAGGTTGGTCTGAAGGGGCCATTCATGCTTCTCATTCCTTTTTTATCAATGGCATTGTTTTGTTAAGTTTATTGATTGGAACTCGAGTTATTCAATCTCATGGACCAAAGGATAAGACTTTAGAAAATCTTAAGACTCTCTATGTTGTCACCTTCTTCATTTTCTTTGCATCCGCTACTAGGATTTCAGCTTTCCTTATGCCGGAGAGCTATCTTAATCACCTGGCCTATAGCTCAATAGTGCTTGGTCTTGCTCTCCTTCTTTGGTCCTTCAAATACTTAAGATACATAAAAGTCTAAAAGGTACGCCGTACCTTTTAGACTTTTATTGTGCATGAAGTCCTTGTGTGTTAGCTTCGGGGAAAATAGGACTTTATATGTTGAGTTACTTCTTTTTACTTCTCATTTCTTCTAGTGCTTCTGCCTCTGGATTGTTTCATCTTACAGAATTCCCTGAGAAGCAGGTGTATGCTGAAATGAGTTTTGGTATCAAATATCTAGAACTCTCTTCATTTAAAGACATAGGAAGTATTAGCTAAGATCAGGAGCCTGCTGCAAAACTTTTTGTCAAAGGCGGGTATCTCTTTAAGAATAAGCATCTCTTCACAGTAGAAGCTGATTATATGATGACTGAAACAAGTGATACAAGAAAAGGAACTGACTCCATTTATTTTGATTACAATAATGGTTTTCAAGAGCCGTACTTTGAATATCGGTATCGCCACCGTGCTCCTTCATTAACAGAAAACTTTTTAGATTTCTTTGCAGGCTTAAGACCCGCTATTATGGATAGAAAAGTAGGTCGAAACGGTCTTGATACTTGGGTCGGCCGAACTGTTTTAAATATTGGACTTTATCACGGCAGTCAAATACCTGGCTCTAAATGGGAACTCCAGACATTAATTCTTGGAACTCGTTACTTTAATGGAAAAGAAGAAGATGTTCGCAATAGTATTGTTAGAAGATATAAGCCGGCCCATGAGTTCAGCGCTCGCTTTAATATGGCCTATCACTTTATTCCTGACTGGATGGTTTATGGAGGTATTGGATTAACTGTTTTCGGAGATACCAATCTTACCTCTAAGGAAGAGGATCTCTTACTTCAAAGGGGAACTGCTTCCAACATCAATCTAGGAGTTAAAACTCTTTTTAAAGATTATGTCTTAGATTTATCGGTAACGAGAACTAGTCATGATTATTTTATCAAAGCCGATAGCTACTCTTTCGATGGTGATATTGAAACCTGGAATATAGTTTTTTCGAGCAAAAAAGAGTTTTAGAAATTGAAGTTAAAACCTAGTGCCATTGAGATATAATCGCTAGGTTTGATGCTTTTATTTATGAAGCTATTCACAATCCAAATATCATTCATTCCCATTTCAAAGAAGTAACTATTTTGCGGTCGCTCGGGAAGAGAGACTTGTAACCCAAGAGCAAGTAGTCCTCTGATGGAGTTGATCGGGTAGTAGCCAGATGGAGTATCTCGAAACTTTGAAGCCTGATGTTTTAAACCTGTCGTATGAAAGATATTAACGCCGATATATAAGCGAGTCGTAAGCCCATCCAGATCTTTAGTGAGAAAGAAAAAGTCTTGTTTAAATGAAAAGGTTTCTATGGACTTTGTTTTCGAAACAGAGCGAGGAGTGACCCCAAATAAAAAGGAGAGTTCATACCATGATTTAATTTTTTTTGTTACGCCCATCGAATAGGCACCAATTTCTCCAGCAAACTGCATTTTGAGACCATCAATATAGTTAGCTTCAGCATGAGTACTGATGATGATGATGATGAGACTAAAAATTAATTTTTTTATGGGTGACTCCGCTTGGACTAAAAGTTAACTCTGTGTAGCTTCTTTTACTTGCTGAGCCGACAGTAATGTGTTGAGTGGTTCCGAAATCCTTAACCACATGATTATGATTATGTCCGCTGATGTAGTAAGGAATGTTATAGGGAGCAATAATATCTTTCCAGCGTTGTATATCTTCATCCGAATATCGATCGCTATCAAATGGTGGTACGTGGGTAGTGATAATTATTTGGGAAGCTGTACTTTCCTTTAGTTCGTTTTCGAGCCAATCTTGAGCATATCCTCCCTCCGAGGATTCCCAGCCTATTTTATTAGCAAAGATAAAATGAGTTCCTTGGAACTCAAATGAATAAGTTGGACTCCCAAAGATTTTTCGATAGATGATTTCTCCATGAGATAAGAAGTCATGGTTACCGGCCGTTGTCATCATTGGTACTTTTAATTTTTTAAAAATTTTGATTGAGGCCTGGTACTCGCTATTAAGACCAAAGTTAGTAATATCTCCAGCATGAATGACAAACGTGTAGCCTCCACGGTTAATCTTTTTTTACTAACTTTTCAAGCTCATCATAGTAGTTGTGAGTGTCAGAGATTAGAGCGACCTTATAGGTTGAGCTACTTGTCTGGAAAGTAGATAGATAGCGCACTGCCGCTAAGTTATATTCAGTGTTATAGGCATCAGCACCATAAGGGGAATTCTCAAACTTTCCACAGCTAAGGGAGAAACTTAATAAAATAAGAAATATTAAGAAATAGTTCATGTGTCTTTCTATTCCTTTTCTTACAAGTGTTCAATATGAAGTTTTTTCAAACATATACAGTTTTTTGAATTACAATATTTCTATATCCCCTCCATTTTTTTTGCTAGGAGTTACTTGCATGGAAGTGCAGATCAAGAAAGGAAAAATACTAATCTATCGAGTTTTTGACCTAGGTCCTGAGATCGATCTTGAAAAAGTAGAAGCTGTTTTCAATGAGAATCTGAAGGAGAAATTTCGGCTTGATAGAAAGCATAATTCATCTCTTATTATCTCTAAATCACCTACATCAATTTATCTGGGAAAAGTACCTATCAATGTGGATGGAGAATCCTTCGAGGCATCTCTTATATGTAAAGTTTGGCACTTTGGTACGGCCTCTCTTTCTTTTCATATACCAATAACTGATACAACCTGGTCAAGACTAGAAGAGTATTCGGCCTATCTTGATGCAGGCACAGAAATTGATGAAATGGCCAAGAAGAAAGTCAAAGAATTCCAAGCCCATATTAAGGATGCCTTACCAGAGCTAAATCAATGGGATACCTTTGAAGATTACATGACATTCTTTATAGAAGAATTTTCTGATAAAGAAATGAAGATGTCAGAACTCCCTTTAAGAGTTGATATTCCTAAACTGCTGCTGGCAGAGAAAAAGGGAAATCTCTCTCATCTTTTAAGAAGTAAAATCTTAGAAAACTCTTTTCAGTATTTTGATGATGACATGATCGTGGTGGATTGGAACTCAGCTCTAATTGTAGAGCCGAGTGGATCAATGGACGTGGCCCTTATTATTGAATTTGCTCTCAATCAGCTTCTTGAAATGCGCTACTATGATGAAGTGCTGGACAATAAGCTTGCCCAGCTTTATAGCTCGGTAGTTGGTAAAAAGAGAAGGCTTCTTTCAAATGAGTATTCCAACTTGGCAGAAGAAGCAGGGCAAATGTACTTGGAGATTTCAGAGATCTTTGAAAGTATTGAGAATTCATTTAAGACGGTGGGGGACTTTTATCTTGCCACAATATTTAGACATACTACTAAGAGATTTAAACTTGATGACTGGACGCGCTCGATCAATGAGAAATTGTCCAATCTTGCTGAAGTCTCAAAACTTCTACACTCCGAAGTCAACGAATCAAGAAATCAAAGCCTTGAGATCATTATTATTATTCTCATTGCTATTGAAGTTGTGCCGTTCCTTTATGGGTTGTTGTAGTTTTAATTAAATTATCGTAATAAGGGGAATAATTTTCGTGGAGATTATATGAAAAAATATTTCGCCCTTATCTGTTTAGTTTTCTCGATGTCTTCATTTGCTAAGACAAACCTCGCTTGCTTTGGAACAGAGCCTTTCTTTAGCGCCGCTGTGACAAGTGATTCTCTTTATTTCAATCTTATTGGAGACGAAGAACTTGAAGAGAAAATTATTTCAAAAACAAATGCACAAGGAACGAGAGAATTCGCCTTCACTGTGAAATCGAATAATTTATCAGTATCTGTTATCACTGGTGACTGTAACGATGGGATGAGTGATAGAATTTATTCTTACCATCTTCTTTTAGAGAAAGGTGACCAGGTTTATTACGGCTGCTGCAATAAAACTTCACGTTAAAGGATAATGTCGATGGATGCTCAATTCTGGATAGATAAGTGGAAGGAAGGTCAGATCGGTTTTCATAAGAATGAATATAATGAAGCCCTGACTAAATATTTTTCTCATCTTCAAGCAAAGAGTAATGAAAAAATTTTAGTTCCTCTCTGTGGCAAAAGTAAGGACCTTTTATGGTTAAAAGAGCAGGGACTTGTTGTTCATGGAGTTGAGCTCTATGAGAAAGCAGCAGAAGCTTTCTATTCAGAAAATAATCTTTCTTTTAATATAAGTGCGAAAGAAAACTTCATTGAATACTCATCTTCGGGAATCACCATTAGTTGTGGGGATTTCTTCAATTTTAATACGGCCCAGAAGTACCATCATATCTACGATAGGGCGGCCCTCGTTGCCCTTCCTTTAGAAATGAGAAAACGTTACGCAAAAGTGATAACTGATGTACTTCAAAAGGGTGGTAAATATCTACTGGTTGTCTATGAGTACAATCAAGATGAGATGAGCGGGCCGCCTTTTAGTGTGAGTAAAAATGAAATAGAAAAACTCTACGGTGATCATTTCTCCATTAAACTTTTGGAGAGTGAGCGTCCGCAAACCGAAGGGCCAAAACTTTTAGAACTCTCAAACTTTAATCAAAATATTTATCTTCTCGAAAAGAACTAATGTTCTAGACCCGATAAAGTTTTAGG
>CAYWMU010000195.1:0-5259 GCA_964459395.1 uncultured Bacteriovorax sp. | reverse complement strand
TGGCCCTTGTGGCCATTGAGGCCACGATGGGAGACAAAGATCGCCAGATTGATGATGGGAGTTTATTTTAATGAGAACTCTTTTTATAACCTTACTTTTTTTCATTCTTTCTTTACCTACTTGGGCACAAGAGTTTGAAGTGGTGGAAAGAAGTGAAGCTAATAAGCAGATCTTTAAAAAAGTAAAATTAACTAATCTTGTAAGTGAAGATTCTTTCGATGGAGAATTTTTCAAAATAGTTCATGGTAAAAGTGATGAAGCGATATCATTTGAAGCTGATAAAGTACTTCTTTTAAAAGCGGCGACTGTCTATCACCACCTTACTAAAGCGAGAAATTATTTCGTTGATAAGCTTAATTCTGAATACGTAAAAGAATTGGAAAAAGTCGTAGTAAGACTAGAAATTACGAATCAATTCTCTGAACTAGGACACTTTGCTCATGATAATTTAGGTCCTCAATTTAATAATGCGCTAACTATTCCTGCTGGACAGGGTATGGCCTCAAGAAATATTTCTCCTTGGGGAAAAGAAATATGGTTTCGTCCAAGTAAGAAAGTTCACCTTTCAAGTTTAGATATAAAAAATCAAAGTCATGAACTTGAGGGAATCGTTGAAAGATTTCGTAACCAAGTTCATATGCAGACCTTTCATCGGTTCTTAAGTCAACTTATCCTTACATGGACTAATGATAACTATGTATTAGACACTGACAGTGCTCTTCGTACTGTAGGAGCAACTCTTTTTCTTGAACTCGCTTATCGATCGCAGGATACCGTGAATTACGTTTTTACTCGGAAGTGGTATTGGCTTGATTCGGCGCTAGTGCCAGAGATTATTTATCATGAGTACGCTCATGTTGCTCTCTCTGATTATTTAGAACTTACTCACTCAACTCCAATCATAGAAGGGATGGCCGATTACTTTGCCGGTAAGATCGCCAATTCCCCTCAACTCGCTAAAAAAATTAAAAAGTATAATACCTTCAATGGAAAAGATGCGTCTCGAAAAAATGAGTATCAGATTCAGTTTGAGAATTATGAATGGGCCAATACTGATTTTGTCTTTGGTCTTCTTTGGCAAGTTGGAGAAGTGGTGGGAGAGAATAAAGATTCCTTTATGTATGAGCTTCGCCAAGAGATCACGACTGACTCTTCTATTAGAGGGCAATTGCTTGAAGGTATTCTTACGACCTGTAGAAAATCCTGCGAAAGCCCATTTAATAACAGAATTCAGCTACTTAAGCTGTTTCACAATAGGAAGCTTTAACGGTGATGCAATTTAAGGAAATTTAAACTTGTCTGACTAAGTTAGCTATTGATAAACAACAAAAAATCATTCTCCAGGAGGAACCGGTGTTTACAAAAATGATGTCAATTATGCTTGTTTTTGCAGTTTTCACAGTATCTGCACAAGCTACTACACAAAATGGTCTTAAGGCCGCATTTGATGAATTGAACTACGCTCTAACTGTTGAGTGGGATCAGCAAGACAAAAACTTTTATATTGAACAGATGAAGTCTTTCAAATCGAAAGTGAATGAGCTTCAGGCCCAAGGTCTTTCTAATAAAGAGTTAATTGAGTTTGCTAAATCAGAAGTAAAAAACAAGAAATTAGCTGCTGACCTTGATACTGCTTTTTCTATGATTTCTTTAAATAGAATGACTAGTGAGCAAGCTTCTGAATACCTAGTAGACCTTGTTAAGAAAGGTTATTCAACCGGTGCTAGCTGGAGCTCAGATGCAGGAGTTTGGATCGGTGTAGGTCTTCTTCTTGTTATCGTAGGTGTTGCAGTTGCTGCTGGTGGCGGCGGAGGCAGTAGCAGTGGTGGTGGTACTTATTACTGTACTGATACATATGTTTGCGATTATGTTTGTCAGTATGATTACTACTACGGTCAAGTCTGCTTTAACGATTGTTACTGGACTTGTTACTAATAAAATCTTGGGGGCCTTTTTAGGCCCCTTTTTTATTTCTTATTTCTGAGCTCAGTGGATGACAGTGATTCAAAGGGATGATGACCTAGAAATTTTATCTGAAGCTTATTAAATCTATTTAAACGATTTTGAAGTTCTTTCTGTTTATTCTGGTCCTCAAGTCTTGATGCCACATAGATTGAATGCAAAGTACTTAGAAGCTCTTCTGCTTGATGCCAAGTTTCAATTGATTCCAAACTATCCATACCCATGAGAAGAGAGAGTTTCACGTTAGGAAAACGTTCTTGAGTTCGCTTTATCCAAGTGAAAGTAGGATTTTTGTTTGCCTGCAGAATAAATTCTGGATTTAGATAATGATGGTTGTGATTTATTTTTGAAGCGATCTCTTGGTAAATCTCAATAGGGGAAAGATGAATAATCTCTTTAAAAGGATTTCGATCGGGAAGGATGATGCAATCTCTATCGCCAAGGAGATCTAAGCATGCTTTATGGCCATTGTGCCAAGGATTAAAGCTACCGCCAAAAAAAATAAGTTCCTCATGAGGATGGAATACAAAATCAGCCTTAACTTCTTTTAATTCTTCAAAGCGACTAGAGTTGGGATAGCGGCTCGCTTCGACTTCGAGAAGTTTTGTAGCCGTTACAGAATCGAGTTCAGAAAGAATGGCCGAGATAGGCTTCTGATCCTCTGAGATGTATGGAGTGAAACTGATCTCGTTAAATGAAAATAACGGCTCTAAGTCCGTAGGACAGAGGTAAAGTTGTTCATCAATTATTTGGTAAGAAAATTTCATAAGGAGTAGGGAAGCTCGCGGTAATAATGAATTCCTGTTTCATCAAGTTTACATTGATAAACATAAACTTCCACTCCAGAAGATACAGCTTCTCTAAGAAGCTTCGCATAGACTGGGTCAATACTTTCAGCCGGAGTAAATAAATTTACATCCTCTCGTTGAACCACATAAACCATGGCGCAGCGGTGGCCTTCATTTTTTAATTGAGTAAGTTCAATAAGATGTTTTTGTCCGCGCTCGGATACTGCGTCTGGAAACTGGGCCTTATTATCAAGTTTTAGTGTTACATTTTTTACTTCGATGAAGCAGTTGGCATGTACCGGATGCTCCTCTAGGAAAAAATCAATACGGGAAGCCCCAACTTTTTTCTCAGGGACTATTTTTTTATAGTCTAAGAATGCTTCAAGTTTTCCGTCAGTGAGCCACTCCTTAACTAGCTTATTGGCATTAGCTGTATTGACTCCGATCCAGGAAAGACCATTGTGAGTCATTTCTAGGGTGAACTTTAATTTTCGGTTGGGATTTGAAGATTCAGAAATAAGACATTGCCAGTCTACATCCCAACAGGAGGTCATGCTCCCAGTATTAGGGACATGGGCCACATGAAGTTCGTCATCTATCAGGACATCGGCCAAAAAGCGTTTATAACGCTTTTTGAGCGTTGAAATAGTAACAGGATCGCTCCACTGCATAATTAGCACCTTTTCTCCCATACTGCCTAGGATGGGTTGCTTTGTAAATAACACAACAAAAAAGGCCCTCGAAGAGGGCCCTGAATATAAAGATAGAATTTATCGACGTGGTGGACGTGGTAAAGGGATTGGACCTGGTAGATCTCTAGGTGGGCCAGGCATTGGTGCAGGCTCAAATCTAGGGGGTCTTGGCTGAGGAGCTGGCGTATGTCTTGGAGGTCTCGGACGTGGGGCCGGTTCATGTCTTGGAGGTCTCGGACGTGGTGCAGGCTCGTGTCTTGGAGGTGTTGGTCGAGGGGCCGGTCCCGGATATCTTGGTGGAATCGGACGTGGAGCTGGCTGCCAACGACGTTCAACAATGTAAGCAACCACACGCTCGATGTGGACTTCTCCGTTAACTCGAATAGAGATTTCGCTTACGCGTGTTCCGAGTGGAAAGTGAACAGTTACTTGAGATGGAATTCTTCTGAAGGCCATACGGGAAAGAAGACGTCCTCGTGCAAACACTTCAATATTCCCAGTGTTAGTAGCGAAGCTAGTACCAGTGATGGCGATATTTTTGATCTCTGTATAATAGGCATCCCCTGGATAGATGCGTAACCATTGAGCTACATCCACATTGGGGTGATTAACATAGGTCCTTTGGACACGTTCATCTACTCGAACATTTCGTTGAGCAGAGACTTGTACTGAAATCATCAAAAGACTCATGATGATTAAAGCGAAGGAAAATTTTTTACTCATCTTGTACTCCAGCATTGGGTTTTGTGTGTGGCGGTTAAATCATTACTCATCATAGAGTGTCTATAGTTGAATCCTTAAATGAACGTAAATTTTTGTCAGGATATAAAGGCCTGAACAGAAAGAAGAATGAGAGAAGAGATGAGAAGGATAAAGATAGAAAAGTTTTTTCGCATAAGAGTCATAAGATCTCCTGGTAAAAAGTGGCTTCAAACATCCTGCTTGAGAGTTTGACTCCTTTAATCGCAAAGGAGAGGCCAAGACTCAGGAAAATAAGGATAGCTAATGAATTTAAGAACAAGATGCATCGCGCACAAAATAGGTATAAGAATATTTAGGGGCAGATTGATACTGTCGGACAATATTTTGGTGTTAAATTGGCACCGGCCCTCATCTTTTTGGCACCACTAACCGATGAGAAAAACAATCCAAGATGTTTAGACAATTTAGTGCAAGTTAGGGTAGGATAAGCTCACTTATCCGTCTGAAATGACTCATCTTTTTTATCTTTTAAGGAGTATTTATGTCTGAAAAGGCTAAGCTCGTTCTCGGTGAGAACACTTACGAATTACCGGTTATCACTGGCTCAGAAAATGAAAAGGCCATCGATATTACTAAGCTTCGTGCACAAACAGGTTATGTAACTTTAGACTCTGGTTACATGAACACAGGTGCTTGTACATCTGCTATTACTTTCCTTGATGGAGAGAAGGGTATTCTTAAATATCGTGGTTACTCAATTGAAGAGTTGGCCGAAAAATCGACATTTTTAGAAACTGCTTATCTTGTGAATTACGGAAAACTTCCATCTGCTGATGAGCTAAAAGCTTTTGAAGCCCGTGTCGCATCTTATGACGATGTTCCAGAAGGTATTAAAACTCAAATTAAAGCATTCCCAAAAGATGCTCACCCAATGGCCGTTCTATCTTCTAACATTGTTTCTCTTTCTGCTTTCTACCATGATCTTTGTGCACAAGACTTAACTCCTGCGCAAAAAGACGAAGCATTCGCGCAACTAATTGGTCAGATCAAAGTTGTTTCAGCTTATGCTTATCGCCACTCGCAAGGAAAAGAGTTTGTTAAATCTGATAAGTCTC
>CAYWMU010000194.1:0-5294 GCA_964459395.1 uncultured Bacteriovorax sp. | reverse complement strand
CTCATACTTAGCAACGACTTCTTTTTTAGTTAACTCAAGATCATTAAGTAGTAACTCTAGAGACTCTTCTTCTTTTCTTAATTGCTCTAATTTAATTTCAAAACTTGCTACTTTGTCTGCAAAGCTTTGAAGCTCACCTTGTTCAAACTTGAGCTTGTCCTGTGCTTGTCTAAGAAGCTGCAAATGAATTTTCTTTTGCCATAAGGGAGATTCTTCAGACTCAGATTCCAATAAATAGTTTGTAACTATTTGCTTATTTTCTTTCTCCGTAATTCTGAGTTTTCTCTGGAGCTTTAATAGCTGTTCCTTATAAAGAACGACATCTTCTTCAAACTTCTTAATTTGTTCAACATTGGACTTTCTTAGATCAGATTTAGTGGCAATCTCTTTTTCAAGAGTTGAAAGTCTTGCCCCCATCTGTGTCACCTCTTGGCGATGGCGGGCCAATTCGTCTACAGGCCGAGACTTCCTCTGAGCGAAGGTGTGAGATGAAGTAGATAAGATTAATAAAAGAATCCATAACTTCATAGGGTCGGTTTCCACTTCCATTCTTGAAGAGTAAAAGTCCAAAAAACAGAGAGAATCATAAATAAGATCAGAAGATCAAGGAATCTTAGAGTTCCGTTCCAAAGTCCCAAAAGAGAAAAAGTAACAGCTATTATACCCAAGCCTCCGGCAAGACTTTTGGCCGCGACTAGCTTTTTTCTTTGAAATTTCTCAATGATGTACGAGCGTGAACGAAACACATCGTAACAAAGCCAAAAGCTAATGATCCAGCAAAAAGTTATAAAACTAATAACTCCCCAATCACCGCCTTTAGCAATGAACTCGTAGAACGGGTGAGACTTCATAACCTTAGTAACTTCTGGAAACTTTACCTCTGTCGCAGAGATGTGATCTTTTCCACCGACCTTTACGACTTGATCTCGAATGAACTTTAAGCTTTCTGATGAAAGAGTGGGACTCAAAATAATTCTTAGAGATTTAAGATTTAAAAACTTTGAATCAAGCTGATACCCTTCCCCTAAATCACTCATAAGGGCATTGATTTTGGATTCAGAATCTTTTGACTCTTTATCATCGATGGAAATAACACCAGGAAGTTTATTAATGAAGCTTACAACTTTTGCACTATCTACGGAGCTATCTAAAACAGCAACAAAATAAGGATTCACTAATTTCTCAGGAGTAATGCGAGCAGTGACTTCAGCAACCCACTCCCTATGGGTTAAAGAGAAACAAAGTGCGCAAGTGAGAAGTAAAAAGCTCACTCCACGAATAATTGATTCATTTAGAGACTTAAAATATTCAACTAAATAAAACACGCATGCCCCGCATAGACCAATCGCCCGGCATCTAGATGTGCTATTTTGCCAGGAAACTGTTTAATTAATTCTTTGTTATGAGTGGCCCACACTAAGGTGAGACCTTTCTTATGGTTGTAATGATTAAGAACTTCAAACAAACGATAAGAATTATCTTTATCAAGAGAGCTTGTTGGCTCATCCGCAAGAATGGCCGTGGGCTTAGAAAGAAGGGCCCTAATCATGGCTATCTTTTGGCGAAGACCACCGTTACAGTCTTCAATCTTACGATTAAGAAAGTCACTCACATAAAGCATGCGGCACAGGTCTTCTAGATCTCGATGAAAATCATTTCTTGAATTGTAAATTTGTGGATCATAGCTCATCCAAAGATTTTCTTCACACGTTTTCTTTTGAAGAAGACGAAGATCTTGAAAAACTGTAGAAACAAAATGTTTTGATGATTTCTGATGAGGTAGTATCGCTTTGCCACTAGTGGGCTCGATATGCCCTCCTAAAACATTAAGAAGAGTTGTTTTTCCTGCACCAGAAGGACCTGTAACAAAAAGAATTTCACCCGGATGAATCGTTAATTGCACAGACTTAAGTGCACGTAGATTGTTGTACTCTACAGAGAGATTATCGAGATGAAATAAGTAGTTTTGGTGACTTGACCCAGCTTGGTGGGGAAGACTTCGACCGGTTAGCATCCGTGAAACCTGCCTTTTACGTTATGAGGGCCATCATGGCCCTCATTTATATACACTTGCAATCATTGTACCGAAAATACCCTAAAAAAGTAAAGAAGTTACAAAAGAAGACTATTTTAATCTAGTTAACAATCCCCTCTTGTTTTAATAGCTCGTAAGCCGATTCCGAACAGAAAATATTAGGGACGAAATTAAACTTATCCTGCAAATTGGAGATGATTGAATTCTCCATATCTCCAAGAAGTTTTACGTCACCATTATCAGTTAAAATCTTCACAGGATCTCGCTCTAATAGAAGGTTTTCTCCGCTCTTGGATTTAACAATCTTTCTTCTCGATTTAACAAATACAATATGCTTTTTAGGGATATCCACTAAAACCCAATCCTTCTCTGTTCCCTTCTTTTTGAGGACATCTTGAATTTCGCGGGCCTTTTCTTCTGCATGCTTGATGATTTTATCATTCACATGATCCTCATCTTGATTGAGGATTCTCTGTTTAAATTCTTCTAAACGAATCGTTTTAGGAGCTCTTTCAAATAACAAACAGTAGGCCATATCTTTAATTCGTGGGGACTTATCAAAGTTTCCATCAAGATAATGCCTATGAACCTGTTTCATAAAGTATTGATCATTAAAACCATAAAACTCTAGAGCATCATTGGCGATCATATCCATTAGCTGAGAATAGCTATAAATAAGCCCCTTCTCTAACATGTAGTAAGTCACTTCTTCTGCAATAGCATCAAATCTCGCCCCTCTGGCAGAACGAATCACTTGTGAATACCAAGCAAAGCGTGCCATGAGGAAATCTTCCACAGCATGAAGGGCGTTATGATTAATGGTTAGAATATCGTGTCCATTGATTTTGGCGATTCTAAAGTGATGAAGGAGGTAATCTCTGTCATAAGTTCCATACTTCATTCCCGTGTAATGAGCGTCTCTTAAGAGATAGTCCATTCGATCACAATCAATTTCTGAATGAAGAATCTGATTAGCAAGAATTGAAGGATCAACCCCTTTCACAAGGTCAGAGATATTTTGAGGATCAATCTTATATTTTTTTAAAATAGAAGTAATCCCTCCTGGGTAATCCGTGTTCTTAATGATGTAGGAACCCAAGTGCTCATGATCATCAGGGTGGCCTTTACCATTTTTCTCTTTAGTTGTTTCTCCGTAACGGATGTAGGCCATCTCTGTCGTATGAGAAAACATAAATGTGCCCAAATCATGAAGAAGCGCCGCCAGTCTTAAACTTTGATGATAAGTTTTGGCCTTGGATTCAAATCCTTCATCAAACAGCTCTTTATCCCCCACTCCTCTAGTACCTAAAGTTTGAAGAATTTTATGAGCATTGAACATCACTCCAATGGAGTGACCAAAGCGCGAGTGCTCAGCTCCTGGAAAAGTATAAAAGGTAAAACCCAATTGTTTAATCCAACGAAGCCGTTGATAAAAAGGAGTGTGAATGATTTCCCATTCTAAATTCGTAAGATGTATAAAGCCGTAGAGTGGATCGAAAACGATCTTTGGTTTTTGAGCAACTTCCATGTGTGCCTTGAGATGAAATAATAAAGGCCGGAGATAGAACTCCGGCCTTTTAGTAATTATTGAAGAGTTTTAGCTCTTTTTGATTTTTTGACTTTTGCAACTTTGCTGATGGCATATTCCATCAACATAAATGCTTCACGACGTAGACCATTTTCATGGATGTAGCGATAAAAATTTTCAATATCACTGTTGTTACGAAAATTTTTAATCGTGACGGCTTCCGTCGATTTCTCTGTATTTTCTGACTTAGACATATAATCTCCTATTAAATGATTTTACTTTTTCTATCTCAACTCTTCAAGTTCTCTTATGCCTCACGAGTCTCAATTAGGCCGTATGAGTGAAGTTTATTGTAAAGAGTCTTTACTGTAATCCCTAAGGCCTTAGCAGCACGAGTCTTGTTTCCACTTAAATGATCAAGAGTGTCAATAATATGCTTCTTCTCAAGATCATAAAGAGTTGATTCACTAAACTTAACAGGAGCTTCTTCCACTTCTACTTTTTCTTCTCTTGGGAAATCAGGAAGCTCACTTGCTTCAATATATTGTCCTTCAGATAAGATGTAAGTTCTTTCCATGATATTTTTTAGCTCATGAGCGTTACCTGGCCAAAAATAGTCATTTAGCTTTTCGATAGCAGCTGAAGTAAGAATCTTAGCTTCAGACTTACCATTATTAAGGAAAAACTCCGCCATTACTTTAATATCTTCAGCACGATCTTTTAAAGAAGGAACTGTTAGAGCAATCGTATTTAAACGATAGAAAAGATCTTCTTTAAAGTTACCAGCTTCAACTTGCTCACGAAGAGAAGTCTTAGAAGTAGCAACGATTCTTACGTTTAGAGCGATTTTTTCATCAGTATCAACTGTTGTCATCTCTCCCGATACAATTGCACGAAGTAGTTTTGTCTGGATGAGAACAGAGATTGAACCGATATCATCCATAATAAGTGTTCCACCATTGGCCTGAACCATAAGACCTTTAGAACTGAAAAGTTCACGATCAAGTTGAGTCTCATTAAGAACAGAACAGTTAGCAATTACACATCCACCCTTACGGTTAGACCAAGCGTGAATTTTCTTAGCAAGAAGCTTTTTGCCAGTTCCGTGAGCACCTTCTAGAAGCACTGGGAAATCCTGAGAAGCAACTTTCTTAGCAGCTTGAACAATTGTTAAGAAACTTTTCGAAACACCAACCATTTGAGACTTATCTTCAAAGTGAGAAACAGTCTTAATTTCAACACGGTTAGAAAGCTCTTTTTCTTTAGCTTCGATACGTCCAAGAAGCTCGCGGTTAAGATTCTTAGTCATAAGGAAAAGATGCATATTCTTAATAGGAGCAGCTAGGTCTGATAAAATATTATTAATAACAGTGATATCAGATTCAGAAAACTGGCGGTTAGCATCTTCTGATTGAACGTTAATTGTACCAATTACAGAAGACTCAAACATTACAGGGATACAAAGTTCAGCTTCAATTTTTTCTGAACGGATTCCAGTAGAAGCTAAAGGATCTCTTTTAGCATTATTTGAATAATAAGCTCTTTTCATGCGAGCTACATATCCAGAAAGACCTTGGCCTTTATTGAGAAGTTTAGCAGCTGAAAGGGCCTTTCCATTTTGAGCGATAAGACGAGTTGAACCATCGTTAAGAGCTTCAAAGCCAAGAACTTCATGACCAGGAAAAACCTGAGAAATGTACTCAGTAATCTTTGAGAAAAAGACAACTTCAT
>CAYWMU010000193.1:0-5297 GCA_964459395.1 uncultured Bacteriovorax sp. | reverse complement strand
GAATACGAAGTATTTCAACACTTATACTCCGGCCAAAGTTGCGGGGAATCTTTTCCACGAATGGTTACACAAGCTGGGATATACTCATGCCTCTTCTTACTCAACAAGTAGAGATTATACTGTTCCCTATGCAATCGGTTACATGATTTCAAACTTGGGTGCAAAACTCTAAAGGATATTATATGAAAATAGCATTTCTCGCATCTGTACTTGTCATGAGTTTAAACGTTTTTGCTAATGACGGTGTTCTAGAAATTCACGGGAATTTCGAAGACGATAAGTATTGTTCACAGCAAATTAGAAAACTTGGTTGCGGTGACCCAGAAGCTTCGGCCTTCAATACTTGTGTGAATAAGAAAGTTTCTGAATTAGAACCTAAATGCCAAGACTTTCATTTAGATGAAATGGATCGTCAGTTAGATAGCAGCGATTCGAAAGCAAGATTGTAAGAGTATTGTAGGGGAGCGTAATGCTCCTCCTTTTTTTGGGCTAATTTAAGTTTTCATTACTTTTCTTCCTTCGTTAAATAACCTCACAAGGTAGGGAGTGGTGTGAAGGACTAATATTAAACCAAGCTTCCTTGAAACTTGGGTTTTCCCCCTCCCACCTTTTAATTACTTAAATGGATGCACTGCATATTTGCTGCACATGGCGAATTATGCAAGAATTTCCCTCACCTAACTTAGGATGAGGAGTTTAAATGCTTAAATTTGCTGTTTTATTATCGTTAGTTTTAAGCTTTCCGGCCTTGGCCAAGACTTTTGAATTAGCAACTATTACCAATGATCTTGATAAAGAAATTGTCACCTTCTACCTCCACCTTGATCAAAATGATGAGATTGACTCTGTTAGCTATATCACCAAAGATGCGCAAGGAAGAATCATCAAAGAAAAAGATTGGATCTATAACGAAGTCGCCAATGGCGGAGTGGTGCTAGAAAATCGAAATGACTATGACATCTTAAAATTGCAGCTTCGCGATGACTTCAATAGAGATAATGGTGGCGGTATTTCTTTGAACTATCTCTATAATGGTGCAACCGGTACCAGAAGATTTGTTAATTTTGATGTATTGAAGAAAGGCAGTAGCTACGGTCTTTTTCACTCTGGAAAATTGGTCAATAAGCTCCATATCAAAACAAACCATATCCGAGTGATCGGGCTGGTTGGAATCGCTCAGATTCAAATAATCCACGCTGATTAATTTTTTTATCTTTCAAGCCTAGGCCTCACATTGTTGAGGCCTTTTTTTGGAGTCCATTTTGCAATTAAAAAGTAAAAGGGGGGCATGTGAGATGGCCAATGCACTTTCATTACCTAGAGGACGATATCGAGTAATTAAAGAAACTGTAGTGGAGACTAAGGATAAGGTGAATCAGGATCATCTTTCTATGGTGGCCGCTGCTATGTCTTATTATATGCTCTTTGCTTTTGTTCCTTTCTTAGGATCAATCATTTTACTATATACTCTTTTTAGTAATCCCCAAGAGTTGACCTCACAAATAACTTCGATGGCAGAAAAACTACCTGCAGAGGTTCAAGAAATAATTGGTAATCAAATAAGACAATTTGCCGGACAAACTTCTCAACTACGAGTTGGTGCCATTGTATCCTTGCTTGTTACCATATGGGCAGCCTCAAAAGGAACAAGGGCCCTTATTGACGCGCTAAATATCATTTATGAGAGAGAAGAAAAAAGAAACTTCATCAAATTAGGTCTTTTCTCTTTTCTCCTTACCATTAGTGCAACTCTTTTGAGTGTTATTAGTGTGGGCGTTATCGTGGGAATGCCTAACATCATTAAGTTTTTTCCCTTATCTGATAGCGTGAAGAGTCTCCTCCCTTTTATAAGTTGGGGAATTCTTCTTTTTAGCTTTGCTGGCTTTCTCACTCTTAGTTATGGAGTAGGAGCATGTCGAAACTGGAGATACTGGAAGAAAATAATGATAGGTGCGGGCTTTGCAAGTCTTGTTTGGGCCTTAGCCTCTCTTCTTTTCACTTGGTATGTTGCAAGTTTTGGTAACTTTAATAAAACTTACGGCTCACTTGCTGCGATCATCGTTTTGATGTTTTGGTTTTATATTACGAGTTACATTATCTTACTGGGAGCTGAGATTAGTGCTTCTTTAGAGAAGCGAGAACGGGTAAGACTTGAAGGTCCTCAGTAGAGGACCTTCAGGATAATTATTTTAGAGACTAAGTTTTGTAAGTACCATTTCTTGAGAAGTCCCACCTTTGAATTTCAAATTAAATCCAATAAGAGTTTCTCCATTATACTCTGGAAGATTTATTCCATGTAAGTTTGCTGGAGCAGTGTAGAGCTCAACTTCAGTAATGTCTGGCAGACCAAAAAGTCTCGATATAATTCTTTTCTTCAATGTCATAGAAATAGTCTGACTTGTGAAAGAATGATCATTGATGATTCTTGTCGTCTGGGTTGTTGAAACTTTTGATACCTTATAGGCAGAAGCAAATTCGCCTTTACCTTCGATAAGCCCAGAGAAAAGCTTTAACTTTTGACCAAAGTCTTTAATGAAAGTAGAGAAGTCCATGGCATTACTTACAACTAGTTTGAGTTCCTCGAGAGTCTTCTTATCAGTGAGAAGCTTTCCGTCAGTATGAAAAATACCAAGAATATTTTTTCTTTCATTATCAATTGCTACCCATAAGTCTTCACCTTTGTGAGCGATAAGAATCGCTGACTGAGTAGCTGAGATCTCAGCACTACCGGCCACTTCGAGATTAAGCTTTGTGACCTGATCAATTCCGAAAGTTTGGGCCATTAGCTCATTAGATGTTTGAGAAATATCAAAAGCCACTCGTTGATGAGTTATAGGAGTATCTAAGAATGTCATGCTCTCAATGTTATTTGATTTTCCAGGAAAGAGTAGATCCCACTTCGTAAGAATTTCTTTTAGATCTTGTCCGCTTAAAACATTTTTTGTTCTAGCAATCATAGCTTCTTTGAAATGGTGAACTGAGCTATAAGGATTTCGTGCAATATCTTTAATTGCATCCACCACTAAACGATCAAAGTCTTCTTTGTTTGTTACTTTATTACGAGTATTCCAAAGAAGGTGTGAGATACCTTCTCCTAGATCATGGACTTCTTTACCTGGAGCATAGGACTTAATCTGGCCATTTGAAGTAACCATCGTTGCAGAGTCTCTCAAAGCTTTACCTTGAAGCATTACTAAACCAACTTTTGGGTTTTCAAGAACAATATTTGCCAGGTAATCAGCAAAGCCTTCATTAAGACCGCCGATCTCTGCATTTACTGCATGTCCAAAGATCTGATCAAAATAGAAATGTCCTGCTTCGTGAACCACTACTGAAGGATCAAAACCTGAACGATTGATCTTTCCACCGAGGAGTTTAAAAAGAATGCTTTTATTAGCAGGAAGAAAGCTTAAAGATTTATCCGTTGATAAAAAGAAAGCATTGTTTTTTAATTTTGAGTTCGTCTCGTCTTTAACTTCACGACTAGAATAAGCTTTAAGAAAATGATTTGGTTTGAAGTAAAATCTTTCTTCTAAAAAGTTAAGATAGTTTTGTAACCAGTAATAAATGGTGGATTGCTCAACCACATTCCATTCTTGGAATCGATTGAATTTTAAAAGACCATCTTTGACTCCAGAAAAAGAATCTCTTGAACAGTCATTATAGCAAACCATAAAGTCTTTGTTTTGAAAGAAGGATTTAGGGAATAGGCGAGAATAAGGATTATTAGGATCTTCTACACTTGTTTCAGTAATAAGCATCTCTGGCAATTTATCTGTTTTAATTTTTTGCCACATACTTGCGTTGTCCGCCAAATCGTATTTCTTGACGACAGGTAGTAGAACATCCGCTTGGGCAGTAAGAGAAAAAAACGCAAACAATGCTAATGCTTTTTTATTCATAGACTCCTCACCTTTTTTAAGAATTATGATCAACCTGAGCTCTGCATTCAATGCATTCGGTAAGAAGTTCAAGGTGTCTAAAGAGTAGACAGGTCACGCCGGCCTTGCGTTCCATTCAAGTGCTTGATCTTGCAATGTAAATTAATACTGAAGTAGTTGAGGAAGTTTGCATCTAATGAGTAGTATCGCCGCTGGATAAACCTTAATAGGAGAGTGATATGAAAAGACTTCTCTTGGCCTTGGCCCTCGCAATACCTCCCACAGTTAATGCTGAACCTTGGGATGGGGCCAATCATCCCGGAAACTTTAGAAGGTTAATGGGAACAGATCTTATTATGACTTTCTCAGATCTTCCTCTCAGTGGGAAGATGGCCGATGATAGAATGGGATGGGCCGAATCTTTTTGGCCGTCAAATAAAGGGGGAATTGCTTATCGTTGGAATCACCCCGATCCCAAACCTTTTAAATATAGACTCCACACACTGGCCGAATTAAAGGCCATGCCAGAGTCCAAAATTGCGGAACTATCTCCAGCTGAACTTTATGATATTGCTAGCGGAGATTATAACTATACTCTAACTCGTAAAACGCTTTCTCTCTATAGTCCTCGTGATTTATGGTGGGAAGGAATTTGTCATGGATGGGCACAAGCAGCTACTCAATATGCCGAGCCTGAAGCAACGGTAGTTGTTAACAAAGATGGGATTCGTGTTCCTTTCGGTTCTAGTGACGTCAAAGCACTATTATCCATGCACGAAGCTTATAACTATAAAGGTGAACCTTTTGGCTTTGTTGGTCGCAGGTGTTCAGTGAACGGTAAAGTTCAAGGACAGGAACTCAATGGTGATACTCATCCATTTCCACCAAGTCCTGAGCTAGCAGAGTCTATTGAGTGTCGTGATGCTAATGCAGGTGCCACCCACGTGGTTATGGCCAATATGTTAGGACTGTTAGGAAAAGGCTTTGTGGCCGATGTTGATCGCTTCAATGATGTTTGGAATCAGCCGATTGTCAGGTATGACTCTCAAATCGTTAGAGAAGAGCCTGTCAATGACAGTCATCGCGCCCAAGGTATTGCGAGAAGAGTTCGAATTAAAACGGACTACGTCTATTCTGAGGAATTATTATACCCAAGTGCTAGAGCTAGAGAGCTCGGGTACACAAACTTTGTTTCTAAAGAGCCGGTGACACTGACTCCTTCTCAGGAATATGTCGTAAAAAAATATGAGTATATTTTGGAGATTGATTCCCGAGATAGAATCATTGGAGGAGAGTGGGTTTCTGAAACGAGACCGGACTTTATCTGGAATTATAAGAAGTCTAAAAACTTCAAGAATTCTCCAATCCCTCTCGCCAATCTTCGTTATATTTATAAACCTCTTCGTAGGTATTAAT
>CAYWMU010000192.1:0-5325 GCA_964459395.1 uncultured Bacteriovorax sp. | reverse complement strand
AGAATTTTTTTTGCAACAAGTTCAGGTAACTTAGGGGGAGATTCTTTAATTAATTTGATTTCAAATTGAGGGTAGTGATCAGAAGAGGAAGTGAAGAAATGGAACTCAGAAGCAAGCTTTTTTATAAGTTCATCTTCATCTGTTGTAGTGAGGATGCTAAGATGTTTTATATTAATAAAAAATTTCAAGGTAACCTCAAATGATTTCAGTATCAGTTATAATCATAACTCAAGGTCGAGCAGAACTTCTAATGAAATGTCTCTCCTCATTGCAGCAGTTACCTAAAGAAATGGAGCTTATCCTTGTTTCTAATGGAGAAGCCATTGATGAGAAAATCCGTGAATATGTGGAGAAATCTTTTTCTAAGAAAAAAATAGTCGAAACTCCGCAAGTTTTATCTCCTGGCGAGGCAAGAAATCTTGCCATAAAAGAAAGCTCAGATAGCGAGTGGCTTCTCTTCTTAGATGATGATGCTTATTTAAGCCCAAATTATTGGGAAGTCGCACAAAGATATATCGTGCAAAAAGAAACCGATGTTCTCGGAGGTCCTGATATGGCCCCATCTGATATGGGATACTTTTCTAGAGCTGTGGCCACTGTATTGACTTCTCCTTTCTGTACAGGACTTACTTTTTCGAGACATTTTCCTCTTGGTAAAAAAATTCAGTTCGCTTCTGAGGAGAATCTCACTTCTGCCAACTTATGGGTGAGAAGAAAACTTTTCGAAAGTGTGGATTTCCCAACCCTTTATAAGAGGGGGGAAGAAAGTCTCGTTTTAGCGAAGTTTGCAGAAATGGGTTTTGGCATGTTCTATCATCCCAAACTTCGAATTTATCATTACCGCCGCAATAGTTTATCGGAAGTGTTAAAAGTGAACTTCAAAGGTGGGTATTATCGATCTCAAATGATGAAAGAGAAAGTCGATTTATCTTGGAGTTATTACCTTCCTAGTGCTTTTATTCTTCTTCATTTCACTGCTTTCTATGATTTCAAAACATTTTTAGAACTCGTAGTAATCTATCTCTCTTTAATAGCCTGTATTTCGCTAGGTATTTCTCAGAGACAAGGAAACTTTGCTACAGCTCCAATGGTCTTTATTCTGCATTATTTAATTGTCGTAACCTATGGGTTAGGTTTCATGTGGGGAAGACTTCATAAAATGCCTAAGAGTTCCTGAGAAGTAGGAGTCTTCAAGTAATTTTTTATTGGGGTTTTGCTTTTTAAATAATAAAAGCTCTGAAAAGATATCATTATGAGGTTTGATCTCATAAAGATTCATCTGATGGAACATGCTCACATTTAGAGTGAGAAGTGGTGTCTGATTCCTTGAACTAAACACTGACTGACAGCCTCTACTTGCCATTAAAAATTTAATAAAGTTGTCATAAACTAAGGCATGATCTGGTGCTAGATCAATAAAATCATAAGAGGAAAAGTCGGAGGTGTTGAGAAAGTCATGAGTGTTAATATGTCGAACGCTATGATCTTTTAACTTATGACTTAATTTGAATATAAACTCTTGTGCAAAAATATTATTATAAGAAACCTTTTCTAAATTTGTCTCTTGCGGGAGGAAAAGAGTCACTCTATCTTCAGGAGAAAGAGCGATTTTATTAAAGCATTCCTCGATATTATTTCCTAAATATTCTTCTGTTAAATAGGCAAATATAAATTTTTCACCAGTTCTCTCAATACGATTGTTTTTTTCTTGAGAGAAATCATAACCAATAAAAAATGAAGCTAGGTGTGGTGGAATAAGCTTTTCATAAACTTTTGGAACAAGAAAAAGAGTGTTCCAATGATTAAAGGCCTGATGGTTATTTAATAGAAAATCCATGAATGAGAGATAACCATCTCGGATGGTGATAATGGGGGAGTGCTGCATGATCGCGGGCCCTGTTAATTCAAAGAGAAAGCACGGATTCAATGGATGGTAGTAATGATCAGTCATAGGGAGTGCGTCACTATATGATTGAGCGTAGTAGTGATCTCGAAAAAGATCTTTATTTTTGATCAAAGCGTAACTAACAGGGGAATCTAGAAAGTTTTTAATTTTTTCAAAGGTAGCTGACATAGAGTTCCTGATAGAGTGAGTTGAGTTGATCATCGGTATTGAGATAAGGCTTCTTTGTGTACAGAACATTTCGATGAACGAGGTAGAAGAGATGGGTGAAATCTTCAAAGACTGTTCCGGAAACTTTTAGTACATCTTTGAGTCTTTCTGTGGATGACTGAATAGAAAACCTCTCTAAGGCTTCTTGAGAAAGTTTTTTTCGGTCATAGTTATTCCTTTGGCCTAGAAATACTTCAAATAATGAGAGATCAATTGATTTCCTCGGAGAGATATTCACCTGAAGATATTTATTAGGTTCAAAGTTAAAATCTTTTAAACCACCCCAAGAAGTCATGATTGAACTTAAACCACAATGAGATGCCTCAGCGACACTCATACCGAAGTCTTCATCATTATGAGTAGAAAGATTTATAAAGAAGTCACTAGCATTATAATATTCATTAAGTTCTTTTGAATCGGCCATCCCTTTGAATATAATTTGGTCTTGGCGAGGATGATTCTTTAAGATGTCATTTACTTGATGATAGTAGTGGCCAGTTAGAGCTTGGTAATCGCTAAAGCTATCTCCAAGGTCATCAAAATGACCAAAGATTAAAAGTTTTTCAGAAGAGCTCTTACGTTCCACATAACTTAAAAAGCTTTCAACGAGGAGATGGATATTTTTTTGATAAGAAAGTCTTCCGGTGAAGATATATAGGTTTTCATCCTCTTGAAGGTTAAGTTTTTTGCGAATTCTTAATCTTAGTTTCTCATCATAAAAAAAATCTTGGGGGTCCACAGCAAAAGGCACGTGGTGAATGTCATTTGGAATTAATTTTTGAATTAAATCTTTCTGAGCGGTAGAAGCTACACAGAATTTTACCTTAATCCCTTTTATCAAATGCTTCATCGCACTCCACTTGTGGTAGCTCAAAGTGAAGTCACCATAAACATGAAATATAAGCTCTGGAAAAGTTGAGTGTTTTTTCATCCACAGGGGAATGAGATACTGAAGAAGATCATAGGGATGAGGACGATGGTCAATGAAACTGATCGTATCGGGACCAAGGGCCACAATTTCCTGCGCCAATGAAATCAAATCCTGACTTTTTTGTTCGGGTCCAAAATGGAGCCAGTGGGCATCATTTGATGCCAAGGTGTAGCTCTGCCAAAGATTTGCTACAATCTTTTGACAACTAATCCAGCTCGACATTTTATTGGAATATAAGCAAAGTATTTTTGACATAATTTATTTAAACAACTCACCTCATTTTAAGCAAGGTGTTTTCCTCTTAAGGAGTGATCTATATGAAAATCTTCTTCAGCTTTTTATTACTTTCATCTATCGCTCATGCTAATGACTATGGATATCTCAAAGAAAGTGATCAGAAGTATTTTAAAAATGAACACGGTCAAGGGAATAATCAGTTAGAACGCATTGATATGAACGTTAAAGAGATAAATAAGATGTGGAGTGAAATCGATAAACTTAAATCTGAGGTCAAAAAACTTCAGGACGAAATCACTCAACTAAAAGGACAGCGAAAGTGAAATTTTTCATCGCCTTTTTTCTTCTCATCTGCGGTCTCCAATTAGAGGCGAAAACCATTGTGGTACTAGGGGATTCTCTCACAGAGGGGTATCACTTAAGTAAAGAAGAAGCTTTCCCCCATTTAGTTGAAGAAGAACTAAAAAAGAAAGGAAAAGAAGTTAAGGTTATTAATGCCGGCTCTAGTGGTGCCACTTCAGCGAGTGGGCTTAAGCGTCTTGATTGGTATCTTCGTGCGAAACCAGATATTTTGATTCTTATCTTAGGGGCCAACGATGGTTTAAGAGGTCTTAAAAATAGTGACACTGAGAAAAACCTATCAGGTGTGATAGAGAAGGCCCAGTCAAAAAATATTACAGTCATCCTTGGGGGAATGCAGATGCCCACAAATTATGGAGCTGAATATCGTAGAGAATTTGCAGCGATTTATCCAAGGCTTGCTAAAAAATACAATATCAGACTTATTCCTTTCATCTTGGAAGGAGTAGGAGCAGTACCGGAAATGAATTTACCAGATGGAATTCACCCTAACGCTAAAGGGCACAAGCTTATGGCCCAAACAGTTCTTAAGTCTTTGGAAGGTTTATTATGATGAAAGTTGTTGGTCTCCGAAAGTCTTATGGACAAGGGAGTGAAAAAGTAGAAATCCTTAAAGGTCTTGATTTTGAAATTGCTGAAGGAGAGACAGTTGCTCTTATAGGTAAATCGGGATCAGGGAAGTCCACTTTACTTTCACTTTTGTCAGGACTTGATCGTCCAGACTCGGGAGAAGTTCATCTGCATGAAAAAAATATTTTCAAGATGAGTGATCGTGAGCTTGCAATTTTCAGAGCACAAAATATAGGAATTGTATTTCAGCAATTTCATCTCGTCTCAACTCTTACGGCACTTGAGAATATTATTCTTCCGCTAGAGTTATCGGGAGCACCAGAACCTTTTAAAAGAGCGCAAGAGCTATTGGTTGCTGTGGGGCTTGAACACCGCGCCCATCACCTTCCTAGTCAACTATCAGGTGGAGAATGTCAAAGAGTGGCCATTGCAAGGGCCTTAAGTATTAAGCCTCGTATTCTTTTTGCTGATGAGCCGAGTGGTAATCTCGATGAGGAAACAGGTGAGATGGTCATGAATCTCTTGTTCGAAATGGTTCAGAGTACTCGTACAACATTAGTGTTAGTTACCCACGATTTGGAACTTGCACAAAAGTGTTCTCGAATCATTCATCTTGAGCACGGGAGCATTGGGTGATTTTTAAGTTTTTTACTATAAAAGAATTTAAGAAGTTTTGGGTGTTCTATGCATTAGTTACGGTTACCGTGCTTCTAGGAACACTTGGTCTTTCTGGAATTTCCCTGATCTCTTCCAAGGTTCAGGACGAGTTAAACTTTCGAGCAAAAGAACTTCTTACTTCTGACTTTGCTTTAAATGCGAGAAGAAATTTTACGGAAGAGGAATCTCTTTATATTGAAAAGCTTAAAGAGAAAGCGCAGAGTTCTTATAAAATAGTTGATATCTATTCCATGCTTACCGTGGATAAAAGTAAGGATACCAGACTCGTCGAGGTTCGCGGAATCGAAGAGGGGTTTCCATTTTACGGCAGCATTAAAGCAGAGAATAATTTAAGTGCAGACGGTCTCTATATTTCAGAAGATTTAGAAAGATTATGGGAGATAGGTAAGGGAGACAAAGTTTGGTTAGGGGAACTCTCTTTTGAAGTAAAAGACAT
>CAYWMU010000191.1:0-5378 GCA_964459395.1 uncultured Bacteriovorax sp. | reverse complement strand
CGTTTAGACCAAAATTCAACGACATTTTAGACTTATAGAAAAAAAGGACTCTATTATGGCCAAAACTTTTGATGTGGTCGTTCTTGGCGCAGGACCTGGTGGCTACGTTGCAGCTATTCGTGCATCTCAACTTGGAAAAAAAGTCGCAATCGTTGAAGCGGATAAGCTTGGTGGAGTTTGTCTTAACCGTGGTTGTATTCCGACAAAAGCACTCTTGAAGTCGGCCCATGCTGTTCATGAAGTTGCTGATATGAAATCTCTTGGAGTGAATGTAGATCTTAAAGGTCTCGATGGGGGCGTAGCCGTTAAACGTGCTAATGAGATCGCTTCTAACATCTCTAAGGGTGTTGCTTTCCTCATGAAGAAAAACAAAATTGAAGTTTTCAATGGGAAAGGTATTTTTAAATCGGCAAAAGTTATTGAAGTAACTTCTGCTGATGGAAAAAAAGAAGAATTAAGTGCTACCAATATCATTATCGCTACAGGTGCGAAGTACAGATCATTTCCTGGTCTTGAACATGATGGTAAGCGTTTGATCGGAGCATACGAAGCACTAAAACTTGAAAAACTTCCTAAGTCTATCGGTATCGTTGGTGCTGGAGCAATCGGAGTTGAGTTTGCTTACTTTTGGAATGCTTTCGGTGTAGACGTTCATATTTTTGAAATGCAAAAAAATCTTCTTCCAATTGAAGATACTGAAGTTTCTCAAGAACTTGAAAAACACTATAAAAAACTTGGCATCAAGCTTCACCTTGGGATTGAAGGCGTGACAGCTAAGAACAATGGTAATGATGTTACGTTCACAGTTAAAACTGGTGGAAAGTCTGTTGAGCATAAATTTGAATACGGACTTATCGCTGTTGGTATGACTGGTAATGTAGAAGGTTATGGACTTGATAAAGCTGGTGTAGAAGTTGACCGCGGGTTTATTAAAGTAAACAACATGCTCCAGACTACTGCTCCTGGCGTCTATGCTATTGGTGACGTTTCTGGTCCACCTCTTCTTGCTCACGCAGCATCTCATGAAGGTGTTGTTGCAGCAGAACATCTTGCAGGGCTTAAGCCTCATGCTATTGATAAGATGAATATTCCTGGTTGTACATATTGTCAGCCTCAAGTAGCCTCTGTGGGTTACACTGAGCGCGCTCTCAAAGAGAAGGGAATTGAGTATAAAGTAGGGAAGATTCCTTTCCAGGCAAACGGAAAAGCGATTGCTTCTAACGAGAAAGATGGATTCATTAAAGTCCTAACTGGTAAACATGGTGAGATGCTTGGAGCACACATCATCGGTAACCAAGCAACAGAACTTATCCATGAATATGTTCTCTTCCGTCAGATGGAAGGTATCGACGAAGAAATATTTGCGACAGTTCACCCGCATCCAACTCTTGGGGAATTCCTTGCAGAGGCGGTAATGGCGGCCAAGGGTCGTGCACTTAACTATTAAGGTTTTTTAAGGAGATATATTATGGCAAGAATTGAAGTTGTTATGCCTCAGATGGGAGAGTCGATCACGACAGGTACCATTACTAAATGGCATGTAGGGCCAGGGGATGTAGTTGAATTAGATGCGATCCTTCTTGAGATCTCAACAGATAAAGTAGAATCTGAAATTCCTTCACCTATTGCAGGAAAGATTGTTGAACTTCTTTATCCTGAAGGTGAGACAGTTGACGTTGGTCTTCCTATCGCCATTATCGAAGATGATTTAAATGCTGAAGTTTCTGCAGCACCTGCTGCTAAACCACAAGCTTCTTCGGCCAAAAAAGAAGAGGCAGCTCCAGCACCTGCAGCAGCGCCTGCGAATGTTGAAACTCAAACTGAAGAAGGTTTCCGCTTCTACACGCCACTTGTAAAAGCTATGGCAAAAGATGCAGGAATTCCTCTTTCTGAACTAGCAAATATTAAAGGTTCAGGGGCCGGCGGACGTGTTAATAAAGCTGACCTTGAAGATTATATTGCTAACCGTGGTAAAGCTTCAGCTCCAGTATCTAGCGCTCCAGCTTCTCAAGCTCCTAAGGCTCAAGCTCCTTCAGCTCCTGTTTACTCTGCAGGGGATAGAGTTGAGATTATCCCTATGGATAACATGAGAAAAGCTATTGCTCGTAACATGGTTGCATCTAAACAAACTTCTCCACACGTGAATTCAATCGATGAAATCGATATGACTTCTCTTGTGAAGCAACGTGAAAAAATTAAGAACGATTTCAAAAAGCGTGAAGGTATCAATCTTACTTACTCACACTTTGTTCTTTACGCTATCGCTCAAGCCCTTAAAGAGCATCCTCTTGTTAACGCTTCGGTTGATGGTGACAACATTGTTGTTAAGAAAGACATCAATCTTGGATGTGCAGTTGCTGTTCCAGGTAATGGTCTAGTTGTTCCTGTTATTAAAAATGCTGGAGACCTCAACTTAACAGGTCTTGCTCGCCAAGTTGATATCTTAGCGAACAAAGCCCGCAGTAAGAAACTTACTATGGATGATCTCTCTGGTGGAACTTATACGTTCACAAATAACGGTTCTTTCGGAACTCTTATTGCAACACCAGTTATTCTTCAGCCACAAGTTGGTATCTTCTGTACTGGTGTAATTAAGAAACGTGTTATGGTAATGGAAGATGATTCTATTGCTGTTAGACACATGATGTACGGAACTCACACATATGATCACCGTATCATCGATGGTGAGCTTGGTTCTAAGTTCTTAGCGTCGGTAAAACACCACCTAGAAAACATGAAAATCGAAGATCTTATCTAAGATATTTGGCCCCTCGAAAGAGGGGCTTTTTTTTAATTACCAAAATATTTAATTTCTTTATTGATGAGATTTAAAATAAGACTCATTTCTGTTTTCTGTGAAAGACACAGGATTTGTTCAGCATTAACTTTCTGTAAGCTAAAGTCATTGTGACTAAAAAAATAAGACGAATGGAGGTGGTTGAAAGGATAAATTTTAGGACTCAAATTCCCTTCACCAGTGCTAACCAGTAAATCTATTTCTCGATTACTTCTAAATTCTAAAATACTCAATTTAGGACTTAGTCCGTAGTAAAGTCCACTAGGAATGATAACAAGATCCTTATTCTTGAGGGGAGTAAACTCTAAGTCTCTTCCCCAATAAATACCTTCACCTTCTTTTGCAGACTCAACAAAAAAGCAAAACTGATCCTTACTAAGCTTAAGCTTCATTTCAGGCGGGGCCTGAAAGTAATTTATAGAGTAGGGTAGGTCTGCAGTTGTTACTAAGTTCATAAGCTTCTCTCCTCCTGATTAAGCTCTTGAAGCATTAATCTTATGAGCAGCTCACATTTAGTTAAACTTAATTTTTGGTAAACTTTTATCTGTGAGCGTAACGTAGACGCTGCTTTCTCTTCTCCTCACTCTCTTTAATAATTTGCTGCTTACGATGAGTTCGATAAGAAGTGAGACCACCTCTTCGTTGCCAGTCAAAAGCTCCACCCATCAGAATGATACCAATAAAAGCATTAAGTATATGATCGAGTCGTCCGTATTCAGCAATCCCTTTAATGAGGACAAAGAGATTGGGATCAGGTTCAGTAAATCCAATGGAAGGAGTTCCCGGACTTCCGAAAATAAATCCAATTAAACCTAAAAGTCCAAAGAAGGCACCAAAGAAAAAACAGCACATGAAAGCGTAGAAACCATTATCTTTCCAGCCACCATTATAAAAGAGCGTGGCCCCTGCCACACAAATAATTAAACAGTGAACGACTCCTAAGTGAAGTCCCGCAAAACCGGGATAAAGTAGTCCGCATGCTCCGAGGACAAACAATACGGCCCCGACGATTAAGCTAATCACTTGAGTAAAATTTCGAGGTTTAAAACCTTGTGGTGGAGAAACATGTTCGGTCATAAAGCCCCCCTTTTTGCTAGTAAATATATTTAGCAAAGGGAGGGCCAAATTAAGTGTGTTTTTTTGTAAGTTGATTGTGGAAATCGTTTAAAGCTTTTTCAGAACCATTGCTCTTAGGCAGGTAGAATTTTTGCGGGTTACTTTGATAAATTTGCTCTACCCAACCTTGCGAGTAAGAGTGAGGATACTTGTAGTTTTTTGCCTCTTTACCAATATTTTTTAAGTGAGGAGGAACCTCAATTGTCGGTTGATTTTCAACGTAGGAAAGTGCGCTATTGATGGCCTGATAAACACTATTAGATTTAGGAGCAAGGGCAAGAAATACCGTAGCATGAGAAAGGGTTATTCTCGCTTCAGGCATTCCAATGTGTTTTGTTACATAGTGAGCGTTACTGGTAACTTGCAATGCTTGAGAGTTAGCAAGTCCAATATCTTCTGAGGCGAGAATCATTAAACGTCTAGCGATGAATTCAGGATCCTCTCCTCCATCAAGCATCACCGCTAGATAGAGAAGAGCTGCATCTGGGTCACTTCCCCGAATTGATTTTATAAAGGCCGAAATCACTTCATAGTGCCTCTGGGCATTTCGATCATACTGACGAGCGAATTCAAAAATTTCATCGAGAATCTTCTCAACCTGTTCTTCTTCTATTTTTTCATACGTAGATAATCGTGAGAGTTGATTGAGAGCAAAGCGGGCATCCCCGTTAGAGAGTTCAGCAATGCGAGGTAAGTAGGGAAGGAGATCCGTGCGTTTCAGCTCATCACTGGCCCGAGTGAGGATATCAACTAATTCCTTCTCACTTAGTTTAGTAAGTTCGAGGAGCATGACTCGAGAAATAAGGGCCTTGTTGAGTGAGGTGTGCGGATACTCGGTGGTAGCACCCACAAAGATAAAGTCCCCATTTTCTAAATAAGGAAGAAGAGCATCTTGCTGAGATTTATTAAAACGATGGATCTCGTCGATAAAAAGAATGCTTTGTTTTCCGAAGACTTTTTTCTTTTCAAATATTTCCGCAATAACCTTTTTTAGTTCAGGGATACCAGAGGTAACAGCATTAAAGGAAAAGAGTTCTAGTTCAAGATTTTGGGCCAATAAATGGGCGAGAGTGGTTTTACCTGTTCCTGGAGGTCCCCAGAAAATCACTGGACGCGGGGACTTGAGAAGATTCTCAAGATGAGGACGGATCTTTGATTGACCGTAAAAGTCTGCTAAGCTGGCAGGACGTAGTCTTGCTGCAAGTGGTCGATCATCAGGGTTTTGGGTGTTAAAAACATCAAGTTGCATGGACTTTATCTATCATAGTTGACTCATAAAGAGAATTGAGGTATTTTATGGTCCCTAAACCCTTAATAAGAGTTGTTTCGACTCGGGAATGCTAAAGAGAGAGGAGGTGAATTCCATGTCTACAATCCATATTACTATTGATGAGCGTTTTCCAGCTGAAAAGGCCATTAAAAAGTTTAAGCGTCTTTGTGATGCTTACGGGATCGTAAAGGAGTA
>CAYWMU010000190.1:0-5435 GCA_964459395.1 uncultured Bacteriovorax sp. | reverse complement strand
AATGGTGCCGATGATTATCAAAACTTTCTGGCATGGATTCCGTGGCGAGTGGGACAAGCATAAAAAGATTGCTCGTATCACTTTTCCTATTTGGATTTATGTCTCAATTACTGGAGTGATTGTTTATCTCATGCTATACCGCTGGTACGCATGAAAATTCTCTATGTCTCGATTCTCGTTCTGACTTTTGTCCAACTTCTTGTTGGAGCTCAACTTCAGGACTTAAAAGTTAACCTCATCTGTCCTGACTGGCCTCGCTGTTATGGGCAATTTACGTCTCATTTACTTTCTCCGGCCCACTATGAACAAATTAGATTTTGGAGTAATTTCCTAACTGGAGTCCTTGCTGTTATGTGGGGATTTTTGAGTTTTAAAAAAAAGGGAGTAAAAGGTTTTTTAGTTGTTTTTTTTTTAGTTCTTAATTCTCTTACTACTTGGGCCATTACAAATTATAAATTACCGACGACAACTCTCTTACTTCAGTTTATTTTTCTTCTCCTTCTACTAGCAACTCTTGAAAGCACCAAAGACATAAAGTTTGAAGCATCATTAAAAGAGAAGTGGAATCCAAGGATTAAAGATTACGTGGGCACTTATCTTTTCTTTATTGTTTTTCAAATTGTTCTTGGCTCCATTCTTCGTAAATCATCTTTATTGGCCGCTTGCGAATCTTCAGAATCATTTTTAAGTTGTTGGCAAAAACAAGCTGAAATTCCTCTCGCAGGAAACCTTTCAATCCTTCATAGAGGATTAGGTTTGTTACTTGCTTTAACTGGACCTTTTCTTTTTGGTTTCTTAATAAAGAATCTTCCTAAATGGAAGGGAGCGGCTTGGATTGGAATGATTCTTATTTTTCTTCAACTCACTCTTGGACTAATGATGGGTAGAAGCTCTTCTCAGATGATGATCATCTATCACTTCGGTCTTTCTATTTTTCTTTTTTATGTCTTAACTTTTCTTCTTGTTCGTCTTAGACGTGCCGAGTGGAATCTTTACGGCTCTCCAGTTGCAACTTATTTAAACGATACCCTTGATCTTTTTAAGCCCAAGCTCACAATATTAGTGGTCATTACTGTCCTTATTGGTGTGTTCATTGCTCCAGGTCAGGTAAATATTATTTATCTGCTCATTTCTCTTGTTGCTATCTGGCTTCAGGCCGCAGGTTCTCTCGCTCTTAATTCCTATCTTGAAAGAGAAGAGGATAAGCATATGGAGAGAACAAAGAATCGGCCTCTTCCAAGTGGAAGACTCAAGCCTTATGTGGCGCTCAACTGGGGTTGGGGGTTGATCGTTATAGGAACAGTTTTTCTCATTGTTTTCTCAAATCTTTTAACTGCTAGTCTCGGTCTCTTAGCGGCCCTTTCCTATATTTATGTCTATACACCAATGAAGCAAACAACTCCCTATGCTCTCTATGTAGGAAGTTTACCAGGTGCTCTTCCTACTCTCATGGGTTGGACCTGCATGACAAACTCACTCACAGGTATAGGGCCCTATCTTTTTAGCGTTCTTTTCATATGGCAAATTCCGCATTTCATGGCGATTAGCCTCTATCGTAAACAAGAATACGCTTCTGCCCAGTTTAGAACTTTCGCTCAAACGCATTCGGTGTCATTTTTAAAATGGAATATCTTTTTTTATTCTCTGATCATGCTTCTCGTTGGATTACTACCATGGTTCTGGGGATGGAGAGGGCAAGGTTACTACTATTCTTCAATTGCACTAGGTGTCATTCTTTCTGGATGGGCCGTTTTGGGCTTAAAAAATTTCCAAGAAAGGGACTTATCCCAGTGGGCACGTGGCTATTTTTGGTTAACTCTTTTATATTTACCTTTGCAGCTTGGGGTACTCCTTGTATTGAGATGATTTTCCAAGTATTTTAGGTAGATGATCCAAAAAAATTAAGTTAACATCACAATGATTAATATCACTTTTTTTATTAATTTTTATCACAGGATGTTGTGAGATGAACTTTTCATTTGTCGAACGTCTTCAAGGACTATTCGCCCAAGCTGAAAGTGTTGCAGAAACTGCAAGCAAAACCTACAGTTTTTGGGAAAGAATGCTCCCGCCTGAAGACATCTCTTCCACAGGCCATTTAATTACATGGCTCTTCAACTACACAACTTATGTAAACCTCTTCTGGTTTGCACTAGTCTGTATTGGTCTTTTCGGATTTTCTTTTCTTTACTCTCAAAAAAGGCACAAGAAAGCCTTGTACGTTCATGGTAACGAGAAGAAGCACCTGCTTATTACTGCCTTTATTGGACTAGGTGTATTTTTATCTGTGGATATGGTTATTACGAAAGTATCAAGCCGTGATATCAGAGAGGTTTTCTGGAACTTCCCTGAAGATTCTGAGGACCTTATTAAAGTTCAAGTTTACGCTCAACAGTGGGCATGGAATTTCCGTTATGCTGGTCGAGATGGTGAGTTCAACACAGATGATGATGTTGTACTTCTTAACGACATGGTTATTCCAGTGAATAAAAAAGTCATGATTCAAATGACTTCAAAGGATGTAATTCACGCTTTCTTCCTACCAAGTGTTCGTATGAAAGCTGATGCTATTCCAGGAAGATATGCAAAAATTTGGTTTGATACCAACAAGATTGGTAAGTATGAAATCGCATGTGCTGAAATGTGCGGTATTCACCACTACCTCATGAGAGCTGAGTTAACCGTTCTTTCTCAAGAAGATTACGATAACTGGTTAAATGAACAAGAAGAAATAGCCATTGCTACCAACGATACTGAGAACCAAGATCTCAGATGGGGTTGGGCATGGGGGAGTAAATAATCATGGCCTTCGTAGAACAACACATTCACGATGCACCAACTTCGTTTTGGTCTAAATACATCTGCTCATACGATCACAAAGTGATTGGAAAGCAGTTCCTTTGGTTTGGTATCTTCTTCCTCTTAGTAGGTGGATTGATGGCCGTTATGATCCGTTGGACATTAGCATACCCTGGTGTGCCATTTCCTGTGATTGGTAGTCTTATGTTCCCACACACTGGTGGGGTCATTCCTCCTGATACCTATGCCATGCTCTTTACAATGCATGGAACGATCATGATTTTCTATGCGATCACACCGATCCTTATTGGAGCTTTTGGTAACTTCTGTATCCCGCTTATGATTGGAGCGCGTGATATGATTTTCCCAACGCTCAATATGCTTTCTTTCTGGTTTCAGATGGCCTCAGGAATCATCCTTCTCGTTTCTCTTTGCTTACCGCTTGGAGCAGCTGCGGGTGGTTGGACATCTTACCCAACTCTTTCAACAACTCTTGGTCAACAAGGTCTTGGTCAAACCCTTTGGACGATCGCTCTTTTCTTATTAGGAGTTTCGTCAACAATGGGTGCTGTGAACTATATCACAACGATCATCACACTTCGTGCACCAGGAATGGGGTATTTCAAAATGCCTCTTACTGTTTGGGGACTTTGGCTAACTTCAGTTCTTAACGCTATTTTCATTCCAGTTCTTGGAGCTGGTCTTCTTCTTCTAACTTGTGACCGTATCTTTGGAACAACTTTCTTCCTTTCAGGTGCGGCAGCTACAAGTGGTAAAGGGGATCCAATTCTTTTCCAACACGTGTTCTGGATTTTCGGTCACCCAGAAGTTTACATTCTTATTCTTCCTGCATGGGGGATTGTGTCTGACCTTCTATCGTTCTTCGCTAGAAAGCCAGCTTTCGGTTATAAGATGACCGCTCTTTCTCTATCAGCGATTACTATTCTTTCTACACTTGTTTATGGTCACCATATGTACACGACTCAGATGTCTCCACTTCTGACTCAATCATTTATGACTCTAACAATGCTTATCTCTATCCCGTCTGCGATTTTCTTTGCTAACTGGCTAGGGACAATTTGGAAAGGTTCAATTCGTTTCACATCTCCAATGCTATTTGCTCTTGGAGTAGTATTCGTATTCGGTCTTGGTGGACTAACAGGTCTCTACCTTGCTTCAGCTTCTGTTGACCTTTACCTACATGATACTTACTTTGTAGTTGGTCACTTCCACTACACAATGGCGGCTTCTGTACTTCTTGGTGGTTTTGCCGGAATCTATTTCTGGATGCCTAAGATGTTTGGCCGCATGATGAATGAGTGTCTTGCAAAATGGCACTTCTGGTTAACAATGCTTCCACTGAACGGTATTTTCATGGGAATGATGATTATGGGGTACGCTGGTATGCACCGTCGTCTTTATAATCCATTCATCTATGAGTTCATGGAAAAGCTTATGCCAATGAACACATTTGTTACTTGGTGTGCGATTGCTATGGGATTAGCTCAATCTCTCTTTATCTTTAACTTCTTCAAGACAGTCTTCTTCTCTAAGAATAAGCCTCTTGCATCTGCAAACCCTTGGGAAGTGGGAACACTAGAGTGGCAAATTCCATCTCCAGCTCCTCATTATAACTTTAAGGAAATTCCGGTTGTAAAATGTGGGCCACATGAATTTGGTAACCCAAATCTTACTACTGGTCGTGATTTCCAATATCAGACTGAAGAGTTAGTGGAAGCAAAATAATGAATGCAGAACGTGCTCAAGAATTAAAGATGGTTCAAAACTCCGTAGCAATGACAGTTGTACTCTGCTCATTTGGTATGTTGTTTGCCTCTTTATTTCTTGGGTACTTTATACTGCGATCGAATTCGCCTGTATGGCCACCGGTTGAAATTGAGGGAATGCCACAACTTCTCCCTTTCATCAGTACGGTGTTTATAGTTTTAAGTTCTGTGACCTATTACTTTTTTGAGCACAAGACGTTTGCAAGAAAATCTTTTTTTATTGCAACTTTCGTTTTAGGGATGCTCTTTTTAGTATCACAGTGGCTTCTATGGGGATCTCTCGAAGATACAGGAATTTATGTATCGGATGGAATGGTTCCCTCTATGGTTTATGCGTTTACTTGGCTTCATGCTGCTCACGTGGCATCTGCAATCATTCTATTGGGATGGTTAGGGTATTACGTTTTCGCAAGAACAGAAAAACTTACAGTAATCAAAATGATGAATGTTGGTAAGTTTTGGCACTTTTTAGGAATAGTTTGGATATTAATGTATTTACTGATTTTTGTTATATAAAGGACTGATGATGAAAGTATCAATCATTTCTCTCTTAGGCCTTCTTCTCACCACTGCTTGTGTGTACGAGAGCTCGCCATTCAAAGAAGCCAAAGTTTTAGGTGGCGAGACCGTCAGTGCTGAAACTTTGAATACTGGTTATCATACTTACCTTGAGTACTGTGTTCAGTGTCATGGTGAATCTGGTAAAGGGGATGGACCTGCTTCCATTGGTCTACTTCCTCCTCCAAGGGATTTTACTCAAGGAATCTACAAGTTTGTTTGGGCAAACTATGGGGAGCTTCCTAAGGATGAAGATCTTCACAGAATTATCCGTCATGGACGATATCGCCT
>CAYWMU010000189.1:0-5440 GCA_964459395.1 uncultured Bacteriovorax sp. | reverse complement strand
AATTAATTAAAGAATCTCCCCCTAAGTTACCTGAACTTGTTGCAAAAAAAATTCTACCTCATGCTCTCATCTATTACGGACAGGGGAAGCGCTACATTGATTATCAAGGTAAAGCTCTCATTATTGAAGAAGGTAAACTATTTTCAATTTATGCCAATGACTCCGAATTTTTATTTGAACTTGCTTTTCTAACAATTCATTCACTCTTGGGAGATCTATTACAAGAGCTTGGTCTTTATCGCATCCATGCATTGGCCGGAACTTATAATAAAAAAGATTTTATAATTATGCTTCCATCAGGTGGAGGAAAAAGCACAATGCTTGCCACTCTCCTTGAAGACCCAGAATTTCAGATCATTTCTGATGATTCTCCCTTAATCGATTCGGAAGGAAGGATTCATCCCTTTCCAACTAAGATTTCACTAAGTGAAATACCTCACGAAGGTAAATTGAAAAACTTACCTTGGAATAACTTTACGAGGGCCCTTCATCCTCCTAAGTTTGTACTATCACTCTCCCATTTAAAAAATCAAATTAACGAAACTCCCCAGGACCCTCGTCCACTTATTATATTGGGACAACGCTCAACCTATCTCACTCCTCGTGTAATGAAAATGAATAGGCTTAGAGCTATTAAATCGTTACTAGAAAATATGGTTATAGGAATTGGACTTCCACAGATTATCGAAATATTTTTAAAGTTTAAATTTATTCCTGACTTTTATAAAATGACTTATGCTTTTTTAAAACGAAGTGGTGCTGCCTATCATTTATTTCAACGAAGTGAGCACTACGAAATGATTTTAAGTCAGGATATCAAGGCAAATTGCCAACAGATCAAGGATCTTATTGATGAAACTTATTCTTGATAGTAAAATTATTTTTTTTCCTTTAAGTTTTTTTATCTGTCTTATTCTCTATTATCCCACGTTCCACAGCGAACCCATCTGGGACGATTATCACTTTATCTTCTTCAATGAGGTCATTTCTGGAGATGGTTTAATCCTTGGAACGATTCTTTCAAAGTTCAACTGGGCCCTAAGTGTTCTTGCGCAAAAAACATTATATTCTTTTTTCTACGAAAATTACTTCCTTTATCATTGTACTAATTTTTTGCTTCACTATGTGAACGGACTTCTTTTTTTCTATTTTTTAAAGATAAATAAGATTAAAACCCCTCATTGGGGATTTCTCATTTTTCTTCTTCATCCCTCGATGATTATATCTGTCTCGTGGATTATTCAATTTAAGACGCTGCTTTGCGGATTCTTCGCTCTGTTAAGTTTAATTGCTCTTAACTTATCAACTTACTTCATAAGAAATAAGAGAAGAGTGCTTAGAGGCTTTTCATTTATCAGTTTTTTACTTTCTCTAAGTTCAAAATCTGCTTCAATTCCATTATATGTCGCAAACTATCTTATAAATAATAGGATTAAACTTAGTAAGTTTCTCCTTGTTCCTTTGGTGATCATTTCAAGCTTTGTTTGTTACAAGTTAGTTTCTTCACCCATTACTCAGGAAGGGATACACCGAGCAGTTACCTCTACCTCCACTCCTTTCACGACTCTTGAGTTTATCCTTCTGGCCATTCCTCAAACATTGAACTGGTATTTTTGGCAATCATTAATTCCAATGGAGTCAATTCCTGTCAGAGGAGCACTCCCTGTTCTTTATGCTCAAACGATTGTGGGTCTTTTTACGATGATCATCTTCTTCATTCTTGTGTGGAAAAATAAGAAGGCCATTAGATTTTTTGTAGCATCTTTTATTATGTTACTTCCTTTTTTAGGAATTATTCCTGCTCCTTATATGAGTTCTGCCTGGGTTAGTGAGCAACACCTTTATCTTGTTCTCATTTTCTTTATCCCTGCAGTCGCTTTGCTCATAGAGAGTATTCCGAAGTTTAAAGTAAGAACATCAGTTCAAATTTTGAGTTTAATTTTTGTGGGGACTGTTAGTTTTTTGAGTATTGATAACTACAAAGATGAGCATCAATTTTTTAGATCATCTTTTGATTTTAATAATAATTTGCCTGCTGGGTACCACTTGCTAAATCACTATGTGGCCAATAAACAAATTGAAGAGGCTAAAACGCACTTTTTCCATTTAATCACTACTATTCCTATGGAAGAGCGAAAAAACAGTAATATATTCTGGGCCCAAATCATGCAACTTGAGCCCACCTTAAATACAAAACAATCAGAATGAAGAAAAGATATCTTTAATTTCTTGATCAGAAAGAACTGTATAATCGATCTTATTTTCTTTAAGAAACTGATCGTTATAGATTTTTGATACGGCCCTTTCTCCTCCGTCACAAATAAAAGTTCCAATTCTTTGACCAGGGCCATATTTAAGAGCAGTTCTCAAGGCCCCCGCAAGGTTAAGTACCGAACTCATCCCCATTACAAGACCTTCCTTCTGACGAATATATCTTGCAAGCCAAGTTAGTTTTTGATCATCAACAGTGAAAACTTCATCCTGTTCAACCATTCCATAAAGCTCTTGGAAACGACAAATCCCAACTCCTTCGGCCATGGTTGATCCATCGTCACTCTGCCAAGTTCCATTTTTAAAGAATGAAACAATCCCTGAACCACATGGATCAGGTACAATCACTTTGATATTTTTATTTTTTTCTTTCATGTATTTTGAAACACCCGCAAGTGTTCCAGCTGATCCTGCAGCAACAACGACAGCGTCGATTTTCCCATCAAGTTGCTCATAAAGTTCAGGAGCTGTTCCTTGATAATGAGAAAGAAAGTTATCAGGATTATCAAACTGGTTTGCCCACCAATAATCCGGAGAGCTTTGGCCAATTTTTTTACCTACTTTAAAGAAGTGTCTTTCATCAGTGAATGCTACGGCAGCCGTTTCTACGACTTCTGCACCATAAAGTTTTAAGATCTTGTGTTTTTCTGGGGCCATTCCTTCTGGCATAACCACAATGACCTTGAATCCAAGGGCCTGTCCAACCATCGCTAGACCAATTCCAGTATTTCCTGCGGTTCCTTCGACAATTGTCATTCCTGGTTTCAGGTCCCCTCTAAGGATCGCTTGAGCAACCATGTTAAAAGCTGGACGATCTTTAATGGTTCCACCTGGATTTAAATTCTCACATTTCATGAAAATTTCACAACCCGTCATTTCGCTCAGGCATTGAACTTTGATAACAGGCGTATTACCAATAACTTGTAGAAGTCCATTTGACTTTAGTTTCTCTATAAGATCCATTAACTTTCCTTATGTTTTAAGGTATTTTTTAATAATTAATTTATACTGCAAAAGGTATCCAATGTCTTCTAAACTTGCCCAGTTTTTCCACCAGAAAAGATTTCAGACAGTGAGCCTGCAGCTCCCAGTACCTCAGATCAGACAGAGTGTAGACGAACTTATTCACTTACTTTATCCCCAAAGACTATGTAATGAAGATAAGGCCCCTGAAAATATCCACACAATGCTTAGAAACCTCGAAGAGAGTTTCACTCAATATTTTAAGCTTCTTGGAGGTCTTTCTCCAGAAGTTGCCGCCAATGCCTCTGCTCATGCCAATGAATTTATGAATTCACTACCAAACATTGCTGAAATACTCGATAGCGACGTGGAAGCTGCTTATAATGGTGACCCCGCTGCTTTCAGTAAGGAAGAAGTCATTATTGCCTATCCCGGCTTTTATTGTATCTGTATTCATAGGTTGGCCCACCAGCTCTACCAACAAAATATTCCTCTCATTCCGCGACTTATGAGTGAATATGCTCACGAGAAAACAGGTATTGATATTCACCCTGGTGCTCAAATTGCTGAAAGTTTTTTTATCGATCACGGAACGGGTGTGGTTATCGGAGAGACTTCAATCATTGGTAGAAATGTAAAAATTTATCAAGGGGTCACTCTTGGTGCCCTTAGCGTGAAGAAAAAACTACAAAATAAAAAGCGCCATCCCACCATTGAAGATGATGTGGTTATCTACGCTGCTTCCACCATACTTGGCGGTGAGACAGTTGTTGGAAAAGGTTCCATCATTGGTGGTAACGTCTGGCTTACTGAATCGGTAGGACCTGGCAGTGTCGTATTAAACCAATTACAAAACGAGACAAAATAATGGAAATCGATATTACTAAAATTGAGAAATGGGTTAAAGAAAAAAGAGAATTCACTTTCCTCGACGTTCGCCGCGATGATGAAAGAGAAATCGCCAGTCTTGGTGGAGTGCATATTCCTCTAGATCAGCTGCAAGAGAGATTCCGTGAGCTTGATCCTAATACTCGGCCATGGGTCATTTATTGTCATCATGGGGTAAGAAGTCTCTATGCCGCTCAATTTCTCAAATTGAACGGCTATGATGCCCTTTCTATGCGTGGGGGCATTGATGAATGGTCAAGAACTATTGACCCTAGTGTGCCTCGCTATTAAAATATAAATTCTAAGGAGACCCTATGCTCAATATCGCTTATAAAATCATGGCCATCGCACTTGTAGGAACGGCAATAATTCTTGCAGGGGCCTTCGTTCTTGCACTCCCATTCAACTTTGTTATGTAAGATGAGATTTTAAAAAATCTCATCTTTTTTATCTAAGAGCTTCTGCGCTTTTCTCTTTTCTAATTTATTTTCCGGATGAAGATCAACAGGTCCAAGTTCTGCTGCTAAAACTTCTTTAAGAACCTTTTCAAATTCTTTCTCATCATCTTTTTTAACAAGATAGGTTTCAGCATAAAGAACTTTTGTTCCAAGATATTCAGGAGATTTCTCCATTGCTTCTTGAAACTTCTTCTTTGCTTTCCCCATATCTCCTCCAGCAATACCAGGGGCCAAAGTATAGAATCCTCCCCAATAACGGGGAACAGCTGAATGAAAAAAGTTGGGTCTGAGTTCTTCCACTCTCTCAAGAACTGCGAGGATTTCATCTTTATATTTTAAAGAAGAAAGAATTCCATTGAGCTTTGACCACTTCCCAGTGTTAGCAAGCATCCAAAACATCGAAGGAACATCAGCATCAGTTAATTTATCTACAGATTTTTTTATGGACTTAGATTTAGTGCGTTCTTTGAAATCACTATTGAGGTTCATTCCTTTTAGACCCCACTCTCTGCCTTTCTCGTAAGCACGAAGCATAAGATCTTTACTCGTCAGATGGTAGTCGGCCAGCAAATAATACCCTCGTGAAAGACGCTCAAGTACATCGCGATCTTCTTTATTTGCCTCATAGGCCGCTTCTAATTTAGAGAGCATCTCTTCGAGGCTATCTTGATTATCTCTTTTCTCCCAAAGTCTTTGAGCTTCTTCTTTAAGAATTTGCGCTTCAGTCTTACCTGGGGCCTGTGCAAAAACAGATAGTGAAATCAAAAATAAAGTAATAAATTTAAACATAGTGATCCTTTTTCTATTCTTAATAGATTAAAAGATTCACATAAGATAAGCCAAGCCCTAGGTGCGTCATT
>CAYWMU010000188.1:0-5450 GCA_964459395.1 uncultured Bacteriovorax sp. | reverse complement strand
CAAGACCACGATAGAACCCTCCTGGCATATCAATAAAAAAGAAATCAAAACCTCCTTTATCTTCTTCAAGAATTTTAAGAAGCAAAAGAGAAAATGCATCAGCCAAATCATCATGCTTTTCAATTCCAAACCCAGTTAACTGCATTATAAGTGCTTCTGCTTTATTTTCTTTTGGAAATAAAACCTTACCTTGCTTTATAAGATGGGTGATTAGTGCAAGCCTTGATCTTTTGTCTTGTCCCGATACCTTCACACCTTCTGCTGGAACATTGTGATTTACCAAGTCCTGAATAAGGGCTGCTTGATAACCAACTTCTTCAATATAAAGTTTTGTGTATTGGCCATTCCCCAAATTCTTGGATAATAATTTTGCTTTCTCATAAGTCTCTGGAAAACTTAACCTTTCATTTATTGGATGGGGAAGGATATAAATTTTTAACTTGTCACTATATCCAAATACTTTTGCTGAAACCATTGCAGTGTAATCCGCTGATTCTTTTTGAGATATAGCTAGATCAATACCTGTTGCTGTATAAAGGTAATTTCCTGAATCCTCTTTTGGAATCTCATCATAGTATTGAATCCATTCAGGATGGACTATTCTGTCAGCATCTGAAATTATTCTTAACAAATACTCCCTATACCATGCAGAATCATTTCCAATTGTTGCTCTTAATTTCTCAACATCATCAAGTGTTTTAAATTTAGTCTGCCATGCGATATTGTCATCTATATCAAGAAGAGGGAATGAATAGTAATTACCATTTAACTTTTTGTTTTCTATTCCTTTTTTAAGTCTCATAAGTAGACTATCTTCATGGAGCAAATTTCCGACAATAATTATTTTTGTATTCTGGTCTCCAATAGGAAGTACTTCACCAACTAACCATTGAAATGTTTTATCTCTTGCCTCCCTTGTCTTAACAGAATTTAAGTCTTCAACATCATCACAAATAACAAGGTCTGGTCTGTATTGACCATGCCTTAGTCCTCGAATTGACTGCTCAGTTGATGCAACAGTAATTCTTGCTTCGTATTTTGAAATGACAATTGAGTTTGAACCCCATTCATCACTTACTTCTTCGAATGGCCCAATATCTGCTTTTAGTAACTCATTATTTTCAAGCTCTCTTTTAATATTTGCCATGTGAAGTTTTGCCTGAGATTGTGTTTGACTTACTATCAAGACAAACTTTTTCTGTTGAGCGCCAATTATTGCCCAGATTGGATATGAAAGAGTCATAAGAGTAGATTTTCCAGAGCCTCTGAAAGCAACAAGCACTGCAAGTCTTAGGTCATTATTTTCAGTTAGAGAAAACATTTCTGAATGAAAAGGAGCAAATGGATATTTTATATAATGTCCGAGATATAGTGAGAAAAACCAGAAGTGGCTATTTTTGGCAAGACTTCTCCTGACAGATCTTTTTCTCTTAAGTTCATTTAGTTCTGTCTCTGTTATGTGTTGAGCTATCATGCTTTTTCCTCCTCTTGGATATTTTCAGGAAGTAGTGTTGCAAGTTTTAGAGCTTTTGTCACAAGTGCTTCTTGCTCAGGTGTTAGTATTTCATTGTCAGCTTTTAGTCTTGCTGTAACTTCAAGTTTTGTTGCGTAATTTGGATGGTGATGCTTAAGCCAGAAAATAATTGCTGTAAGATTTTGATTTTTAATAGCGGTCATAAGCTGACTCTCTGCAATATCATTTACTAACAGCGAGCCTTCAATAATTGCTTCATCTGCTTTTTGAGAGAAATCCTCATCATCATGTCGCCAGCGGTAGTAAGTAGCTCTTCCCACATTTACCTTCTGGCAAGCAGCATGAACAATGGGGGTTTTCTTGAGTTGCTCAAGAATATCTTCTTTTATTTTTCTTTGTCTGTCTTCAATAGTCCGCATGCTATTCTTACTCCTTTCTTCCCGGTTAATTTTTCCCAGCGTTTTTTAATAACTTCAGCATAAACTGGAGATTTTTCCATAATGTAACAACGTCTTTTAAGTTTTGTAGCAGCAATTAGCGTACTTCCGGAACCTCCAAAAGGTTCAATTATTAAATCTCCTCTTTTAGTAAGAACTTTTATGTAGGGGATAAGAATTTCAACAGGTTTTGTACCAAATATCACACCTTGTCCTGAACTTTTCTCATCTGATGCAACATATTCCAAGAAATCAGTTGGTTGATACTTCTTACCCTTCTCATATCCTTCCCAATGAGGCTTACCAGATATCGCATACAAAGCTGTTTCATATTCTTCCTGAAGTCCATCTTTTTCTTCTTCATGGTTATATTCAATATCAGCATCTTTTGATGCGCCTACCATTGCAATATCATGCTTATTGAAGAATTTATACTTCGCGGCAAATCCCTGAACCCTATTGGGAAGGTGCCAGACAATCATATTCTTTACCTTCCAGTATTTCTCCATCTCGCCCCAAATAATCCTGATGTTTTTCCAATTCTCATAGACAATTATTGAAAAACTTTCTTTTTGAATCTTTGCAATATTTGCCATCCATTTTTCTGTAAAGTCAGGTGGCAAAACATCCGTTTCAAGGTATCTTCTGTCACGCTTTGCTCCAAATCCTTCGGTCGCTTTACCATGTTTTTTCTTACCATTGAGGTAGTCGAGCAGATACGGAGGATCAGTAAAACACATATCCGCCTTCTCACTAGCCATCAATTGAAGTGTATGTGACTCGATTGTGGAGTCGCCACACATAAGCTTGCTATCTCCCACCTGCCATATATCACCTTTTTGGATTTCTATGTTTTTAATGTCTAGCTTTTCAAGTTCTTTCTGAAGATCAAACTGCTCGGGATTATCATCTTCAATATCAAATATGTCATCAAGCTCCTCACTTGAAAAACCAATGTCTGATAGCAGTTCTTCATTAAATTCTGAAAGCATATCCCAATCCCAGTCACCAACATTTCTATTAAGACGTAGATTTAACTCTTTCTCGCGATCTTCATCAGGGATATTAATGTAGACAACTGGAACTTCTTTATATCCCAAGTCTTTTGCAATCTTGAGTCTGAAGTGTCCACCTATAACTATATTGAACCGCTCCTTAGCGCCATTTACTACAATTGGATCCACAAGACCAAACTTCTTAATACTTTCGGTAAGATGTTTTATTGCCTCCTCATCCCACTTTCTGGGATTGTATGTGGCAGGTTTAAGGTCTGCAATTGGTATATATGTAACTTTTAGTTCTGACATGCCTTTATAGTAAGGCAACCGATAATTAGATTAAACGGAAATTGAACAGGAAAAAGTCAGGAATTAGCCAGGAAAAAACCCGGAATGAGGCTAGTTGCTAAGTTTTGCTATTCGGAGAAGCTTGTAGCCTTTATTCATTTTATCTCTATTACGATAGAGCTCGATCTTAATACCTTCTCTTAAAAGATATTTTTTCAAATCATCTCTTATATATCCTATCCCCTTAACTGGATCTGGAAAATTAAATACCTTTATAAGAAAGTCGTCAGTCACATAATTTTGTTCGCTTGTGAGAAGAATTTTTAGAAATTGTCCATGCCTTGAATTGGTTGATAGTTTTTCCAATATCGTACCGTTAAAGAAAAATCTTCCCTCGATAGATATAGCCATATTAAAATCTTCAAATACTTCTAAGTATTGATTTCTTACAGCAGGGAGCGAGGTGGAGATGGGTTGGACAGCATTTACTTGATTTATTTCAGCTTCTATTATTTCTGAGTTCTCAAAAATACTTGCCAGATTTGTGGTGGGAGGGGTGAGTATGTTTTTCCAAAGCGACTTATCTATAGCGCATGCTGCTGCTATTGTTTTTGCAATTTGAGTGTTATAGCTCTCGAAAGCCTTGCCCAGCTGACGCATTGGCTCAAGATATGCTTGGTTTATACTTTCAGAAATTATTCGTATCGGTTCGAAATATGCGTCGTTGAGACTTTTTGCTAATAGCTGTACAGTATCAAATGCAGCAAGAGTAGAAGGAGGAATCGCATCCAAATCATAATCTATTTTTTTTGAAGAAAGTTCCGGCATTTTTATCCTCCTTGTCTTAATAATCCTACAAACTTACCTCTAAGTTCAACTTCACCTATATCATAAAATTTTGATTGAAGTTCTGGATTTCTTGGTCTGAGTTCAATCCTGCTTCCTTGATTATAAAATCTTTTGACAGTAGCAAGTTGAGCTCCATAATCATCCAAAATTAAAGCAACAACGACATCTCCATTATCTGCGTAGTTTTGACTTCTTACTATAATTGTGTCATCTGGCAAGATCCCGTCGTCTATCATACTAGTTCCCTTAACTAAAAGAGCGAAGTGTTGGCCACTAGGTGAAAGAAGTGACCTCTGTACTTTGATTGGAACTGGGTTTTCAATATTTTCTAGACCGCCGCCAGCAGAAATTGCTCCAAGAAGAGGAATTTGAACCACCTCTTCATACGGATCAAATACTCCGACGCCTCTAGCCTTAACACTTGGAAGCTTCAGAAATCCTTTTTCTCTTAAGACCTGAACATGCTGGTGAATTGTCGGAATAGATTTTTTGAAATATCCAGCTATTTCATCAAGGGTTGGTCCATGACCATTCTGAGACTGGTACTCATTTATAAAATCTAATATGGCTTTTTGCTTGGGTGGTAACATATTTTAACTATTGTATTACCTTATAGAATAAGGTATATTTTACATAAAATCAAGCACTCAGAATGATTGGGGGTGATTTATTTATGGCAGTGAAAAATCAAGGCAGAGCATGGACGCCAGCACAAAATGCGCAACTGAAGAATCTCGCAAAAGGAAATACTCCCACTCGAGTAATCGGATTAAAAATGGGAAGAACTGCTGGAGCAGTACAATCACAAGCCAGCAAATTACATATTTCACTAATGCCACCAAACCAGAAGTCCTATAATAGGCGGGCTAAATAGGTCGGGAGGTGATTTAGAATGAAAAAATGTCCAAAATGTGATTCTGAAATGTTTGAAAGTATGGAACCTAAAGTTAGTAACTTAGCGAGCCAAAATAGTAAGCTACCGACTCAGGTAAAATACTTAAGATGTAGCAAATGCGGGTGCATGGAGAAAGCATAATATGCAAAAAATAATTTATACAGGCAAATTCCACTGTGAGCTCTGCAAAAGAGAGATAGTGACCCCGGTTTACGGGGATAGCACTCCTGAACCGCACGAAGAATCTGAATGGATTGACATGTGCCGTCATTTTCATTGGATCGATTTTCATAGAGTCTGCGCCATATGTGGAAAAATAATTCAATCAGGTGACTTGGAGCTTGCCTTCAATGATGGAAAAATCAAGATTCACACAGAATACACTGACGAATATAGAAAAATTGAGAGAGGAGATAAAGCCGAATCTCTTCTAATTGTTCACGAGAAGTGTATAAGTGAAAAAGAAACTATATGAACCAAGATCAATTTACTGACAAAATTAGCTTATT
>CAYWMU010000187.1:0-5458 GCA_964459395.1 uncultured Bacteriovorax sp. | reverse complement strand
AAAAACCTAGGTAAGTTACCTGCTCTTCTTAGTGTGCTAGATAATGCCCTAGCTTTTAAAAAGTATGTTGCTGGAGATAATTTCACAATTGGTGATATTAATACTGCTAGTGTTGCAACTATTTGTTCAGCGATTGGATTCGATCTTTCTTCTTACTCTCACATAAAGAACTGGATCGCAGCGATTAATGATCGCGAGGCTTTCCAAAAGTATCAAGGAAATCGTAAGTAATTTAAGTTTCTTACCTAGGCACTAAGCCTAGGTAAGATATGTTTTAAATACTCTTTCCTTCAAAGTCTTTCATACTGTGACGTTCTCTTACTTGCTCAGTATCAGGTCCTTGCAAACGATTCACCATGCGCCCTCTTGCAACAGCTTTTCTCTGCATGATTTCATCTGCCCAACGAATGACATTCTTATACTCATGGACACTTAAGAACTCTGCCGCACCATAGATTTCGTCTTTCACTAACAGGCCATACCAAGGGAAGATCGCCATATCGGCAATTGTGTACTCATCACCGGCGATATATTTTGATTTAGCTAGTTCTTTATCTAGAACATCAAGCTGCCTCTTTGCCTCCATGGCAAATCGATTAATGGGATATTCAAACTTCTCTGGGGCATAAGCATAAAAATGTCCGAATCCTCCTCCGAGGAAAGGAGCACTCCCTACTTGCCAGAAAAGCCAGTTCATCACTCTCGTTCTTCCCTCAATATCTTTAGGGAGAAACTTTCCAAATTTCTCAGCCAAGTAAAGAAGGATGGATCCAGATTCAAAAACATGAATTGGTCTCCCATTATTCTTATCCACCATAGCAGGGATCTTTGAGTTAGGATTAATTTCCACAAAACCCGTTGTAAACTGATCACCTTCCATAATATTAATCAGAAAAGCATCGTACTCTGCTTCTTTAACTCCTGCCTCCAAGAGTTCTTCAAACATAATCGTAACTTTTACTCCATTGGGAGTTCCTAAGGAATAGAGTTGAAACTGATGTTCCCCTACTGGTAACTTTCTTTCGACTCTCGCCCCTGCCGTAGGACGATTAATACTTGAAAACTGACCACCATTTTCTGTTTCATAAGTCCAAACTTTTGGTGGAATATATTTTTCAGTCATGCTTACTCCTTTTGAGATATAAATCGATATAAATAAAGTCCGCGTGGAGTCGCTACTCTCCAAAGACGTTTCTTTAAATGTTTTCCGGCGAGTAACGAAGAGAATTCATCAACAGAGATTTTCTCCCTACCAACTAACCATAAAGCGCTCATTAAGTATCTTACCATATGTTTAAGAAACCCCTTTTAAGATCCGGACTAACAGGAAAGAGTTCTGAATTTATTAAAACGCTGTGAGGATCGACCTCTGTCAATTCACACCTGAGTATCTCTCGAATGGTTGTCTTAACATTACTTCCCATTGAATAAAAATTTCTAAAATCATGTGTCCCTACGATCATACGGGCCGCGTCCTGCATGGCCTTCATATTTAACTCATAAGGGTAACTGGCAACATACTTAATCTCTATGCCCCTTGATTCCAGAGTATCAGAAAAAAGATATCGATATTCTTTAGAACTACTAAATAATGTCGGATTAAAAGAACCTGAACAGGGTTCAATTTTTAAGCAGGTAATATCTGAAGGAAGAGTTTGATTAAAAGGATCTAAAAATGAGGTGCATTCAATCTCTTCTTCTGAAGTAATCTTCACAATCTGCTCTAAAGCATGAACTCCCGTATCAGTACGGGAAGCACTCATGGTTGTTACTTTACCTGCCACTAATGCGCTCAGAGCTACATTTTGAATGGTCGCAATATCTTTTTGCCACTGAAAACCAAAGTAATTTGAACCATCGTATTGGATGGTGGCCTTGTAATAATTCATCATAAAATTGCTGAGGTTTCCTAAACTGTTTTTTTATCTTAACCTATGAGCATGATTCTTACCAATTCTCTTTTCTGGCAGGCCCTCAAAGACTCAGGTTCCATCGATGAAGCTCGCGGGATGAAGTTAATTGAGTTAAAAGCATCAGATTCAACACTCATTACCTTCTCAAAGAATCACAGCTACGGAGAATATATTTTTGATTGGGCCTGGGCCGATGCTTACCAGCGTTCAGGTCTTCCCTATTATCCCAAACTCACCTCCATGGCTCCTTTCACTCCAGCAACGGCTCCACATTTTTGGGGACCTAGTCGCGATTGGGATAAACTTCTTAAACTCCATGATGAACATCTTCTTCACCATAGTTCCGCACATTTTCTTTTCACTACCAAAGAAGAGCTGCTCTTTTTGACTGAGAACAACTACATTCGAAGGCTTAGTTTTCAGTATCATTTTTTCAATGAGGGATATTCTGACTTTGAAGAATTCTTAGGGAAACTTAAAAGCAAGAAGGCTAAAAATATTCGAGAGGAGAGAAAGTTTAATTTAAGGATCGAAAGAATAACGGGAAATGAACTCACCATCGCTCATGTTCATGAGATGTATGATTTCTACCTTATGACTTTACAAGAAAAAAGGGCCATCCCCTACCTAACCAAAAAGTTCTTCGAAAATATTGTTCGTGATCTCCCACACAACATACTCTATGTTCGAGCAGAAGGTGTTGCTGGGCCTTATTCTACTATGATGAGAAAACCTTATATGGACGTTATTGGGGTGCTAAAGAATATATTCCCAATCTTCATTTTGAACTTTGTTATTATCAAGGGGTTGAATTTGCCATTGAGAAGAAAATTTCAGTCTTTGAAGCCGGAGCACAAGGTGAGCATAAAATTGCTCGTGGGTTTAGGCCGACTTTAATTACAAGTGCTCATAAGATCAATCATCCGGGATTTTCGAAGGCGATTTCGGAGTATGTGAGAGAAGAAAGCATTGAAGTAAAAAGGATTACAGAAGAATTGATGAAACTTTTGCCTTATCGTTCCCTTGGATAAGGTTTAAGTAAGGAACTATCTTTTTTCGCATATCGGGTGTTTCAGTGAGATGATACTTTTCTCCCGAAATAATGAGAGTGGTTAATTTATTGTTTTCAAAAACAATGCCCCAATTATTCCCCTCATAAGTAACATCCCCTAATTCAAAAACATTTTTAAAATACTCTTTCTTTAGAGTTTCATAAACTTTTCTAGGGCCAAGAATTTTAATAAGGTTTTTGAACTGAACCTCAAAACTTAAACTTTCAAACTCAAACCCAAAAGACCTTTTAAAGAGTAATTCTCGCGTTGCTTTTGCATGGAAGTTTGATCTCTCTTCGTTCCATTTAATTTTTTAAAGTGCTGTCTTATTCTATTTTGCACATTCTTACTCTTACCGACATAAAGGAGTTTATCATCCTCATCATACATAAAGTAAACTCCATAACTCTGAGGAAAGTCCTGAAAGCTTAACCCCTCTAGTTGAGCAGGAAGAAGGTGATCAATCTTTTCCTGAGGTCCTTGGGCCATTTCAGTATTAATTCGCTTTAGGAGTTCAAGACAATCATAAGTATCAGAGAGTGCCCGATGGGGTGAGGCTTGAGTAATATTAAAATGACGACAAAGATTTTTTAGAGAATAAGAAGGAAGATCTTTAAAAGTATATCGACTCATTCGGCACGTACAAAACACCTCACAACGGTAGGAATAACCAAGCTCATTGAACTCTCGCGCTGAATGAAACGATAATCAAAGAAAGCATTATGGGCGACAAAAATTCTTCCCTCTGTCATTGATACAATTTTCTTACCAACTTCATAGAACTTAGGAGCATCTGCCACCATTTCATTGGTAATCCCCGTAAGATTAGTGATGAACAAACTGATGCGCCTTTCAGGATTAATGAGAGTGCTCCATACCTCTTCGATCTCGTTGCCATCATAGTTTATAATGGCAATCTCGATGATCTTTTGTCCTTCACGATTATTACCGGTGGTCTCGATATCGATGACTGAATATTTGGAGGTCATAAATGAATTAGAAAAGATCTGAGAAGGAATGGCCAAAGATTTCTTAAAATTGTGATTGTATCTGACAGAACTATTTTAAAAGGAAAAAGTGTATTATAGACAACAAGTGTCTCTCTCTCACGTTAATTTACATCTCATGAAACCTAATGTTTTATTTTTGATTGTTCTAAGCCTATCCTGTGGAAAGAATCGAGATAGTGAGCGCTGTCGAAATTATGAAGAAGCGCAACTCAGATGCCAGCTAGATTACATAGAAAAATATGAACCCTATATCATACCTGAATGGGTGAAAGAAGATTGCCAGAGGAAATATCCTGAATCTGGCTGCTACTACTTAAGAAGCCTTTAAACCTTTCTTCCATATACTTTTAACTTTCTCATACTCCTCTATCGGTTCAATACGATTGATGAACTCACCATACTGGGCGAGCATCCTCACCACCTCGAGGCTGTCATGAACGGAAAAAGTAATTTTATAATAGGTTGAATCGAGGACTTCAATTTTTTGGGTTGGGTGAATTTTTTGTTCTCTAAATTTTTGTGCCATCGGCTTAGTGCAGGTAATAGCGTAATCAATAACTCGCTCATTCCCCTTTCCATACCCACCAAACACATGATCGAGATTAATTTCTTCGGCCCGCTTCTTATCAACCGCTCTCTTCGTCATCACAGCCTCGCGGATACGTGAGATACGTAGCAACTTAATGGCATCATCATCACAGTCATAAACATAAATATAGGGAGCGCCTACAAAATGAAGTTTCAGCGGGGCAAAAGAGCGGATTCTGTTATAGGAAGTGGCATACTGGCATTCAAAGACTTTCCCCTTTCTAAGAGACTGCAAAACTGTTTGCAACACTCCAGGTGAAAGTTCTTCTCCTTCACCTAAAACAGTAGGGGCCGTACTAGAGATCCCTTGTAGCCGCTCAAACTCTTTACCAAGTGCTCGAGGAAGTTTACTTACAAGAGTCGTTTCCACTTCATCACAGAGGCTTTTAATCTCACCAGGGGCCATCTGCTTTAAGCTCTGAAGAGCTAGAATGATTGTTTGAAGCTGGTTCTCATCAAAGGTCAGCTCAAAATCAAGCTTAAATTCATCCTCAAAGTAAAAACGCCTTGGCGTCGTAGCGGTCTCTAGCAAAGGATAAGAGAGGGAAATTTCAGCAATATCTCGCTCGATGGTTTTACGATTGATATCAAAGCCTTGAGATTTGAGCTTATCAGTAATTTCAGTAATAGAAAGTGCGCACTCTTCATTAGTGTGGGAGAGCAGGCGTTTTACCTGGTTTTGACGGTGGACCTTGGTTTGGTCAGATAAGTGCTTCATCAGGAGGGTTATCGGTAATTATCATAAAACCATAACTTAAGATTTTATGAAGCAAACCTATAAAAATTTAGGTGAATTAGAAGCAAAAGACCAAATTGCAGCAGCAAAGCATTTAAAATCATTGAGTTATGTGGATGCTGATCGAATTGGTATTTGGGGATGGAGTTATGGCGGTTC
>CAYWMU010000186.1:0-5532 GCA_964459395.1 uncultured Bacteriovorax sp. | reverse complement strand
TTTTTATATTTTTGGCAGGCCTCCTGACAACTATCAGAGATTATTTCTTTTTCCGCTGAAGGGGATTTTGATTTCACTGAATATTTAAATTTTGATCACCAAATTGAGCAAACTCTTACTACTCCCGATGAAATTTGGAATTTGGATAAAGAGGTCAGGGTTTACCGGAAGTACTTTGCGATGTCTGATTTCACTTATTCTCAAATCGTTTTAACTTTAAAAGAGACTCAAGAACATCCCTTACTTATAATTATGAATTTCGTGACAAAGTTTGACTCTTTAGCAGAGCGTTTCTGTAGAGGAGAGAGAGAGTTAATCAGTACACACCATTAGCGTGTACTGATGTCTGCATATGAATTTCGGTAATTCGTTTTAAATTGTTCACAAGTCGCGGTCATAAATTGCTTAGCGGCAGCTGCGCAACTTTGATTGGTAGAAGCTCCATTCGGACAACTTGAATAGGCCTGTAAGCAAGTTTGATTAGTGTAGGCCCCTGAGGGACAGGCACTTGCTGGCCAGCTTATAGAAGCATTCATACAACGGTGGTACTCATTAAGAAGAGGATACTTCATGACGATAACACCATTGATACTATAACCAGAGAATCCACTTCTATCCTTATACAGGTAGCCTTCATAATCTTTTCCAGCTTCCGTATAGACACACTGAGGTCTTCCTAAATAGGTAGAACCACCGGAAGAGTCGCGGTAAGTTGGAATCAAACAAACTTGAACATTTCGGTTGGCCACTTGAGTTTTAAACTTGAATTTCGACTCGTTCGTTTTGCTTTGGCAAATAGCAAAATGGCCAATATCAATTGTGTGGTATTTATAACTTAAATCACAATGAGAGTATTCAGAAGTATTTGATCCACTTCCTGGATTCCCTGGGCTTAAGTCTCCACTTTCGGGAGTTTTATCCTGCCCATTATTACTATCCTTGTAAGGATCAGACATATAGTCATATCCAGACATAAGTCTTGTTCTTTGAGGAGCATCACAGGCGACAAGAGTGAGTAGAGTGAAAAGTGATAATAATATCTTCATAGTAAACCTCTTAACTCTTTTCGGTTATAAGGAAAAATTCATGAGTTTTAATTAAATTGCCGATAGATACTTAGAAGTATTTATTTGAATTTTAAGGTATTTACATGCGTTGGCTTGCGGGATTTCTATTATTATTGGCACTGTCTCTTCTGGGAGGCTATGTTTTTATTAAGGGCTATCCTTATCGTCTCTATGCTAATTGGGCCAATGGAGAAGGGTGGAATCAATATTACATGATCAGCTCTTACCGTAATTTGTATTTAACTCCTGAGGCAGTAGCACCTCTTGAGGAGTATAAGGAAGATTATCAACAGCTATGGAAACCTTTCCCCCTACGTAATGCTTTAGTCCCTTTTCCTGTAAGGCATCCTCTTTATAGAACTGTTCCTATTATTCAAAGGTATAAAACCAACGCTCCTCCATTGATTGGCATGAGCATCCTTTCCGCTAAGGGGAGGGAACTTACGAATCTCTATACTATTCCTGCACGTTTTTTACCGGATTACAGTTTAGGTCAGGAATTATTTAAGCTCCCATTTGTGAGAAATAGAATTTTAAAATACGATCAGAACCAAGTTTGGAAAGATATCTATTCTAAAAAAATTGAAGTCGTTTCCAAATCTATGGATGAGATGATCTATGACTTATATTTAATCCATTTACGAGCAGAAATGATTCCTCGGGATGCTATTCGTTATGGTTTGATAGACGGAGAACTTGCTGTATTAGAAGTGAAATCTCCTGATAAGGATTATCGCGTAGAGATGATTAATAAACTTTTAAACGGCCAGGTTTACACCTACGTTTTAAAAACAGATCTAAGGAATCCAAACTCTACAAAGTTAAGGTCAAAATTCCTATCTTCTATTAACTTTACACACGTCGATAGTTCAATGGGAGATATTCTTTATCGAGAGTTTAAACAACTAAGTTATGCGCGACAGGTTGATTCTGAAGGGATGCTTTATCTTTTCTCGGCCTGGAGTATGGATATTGATAATGAGGCCCTCATGAGGGAGATGATTTTTCATCTTGAAAGAGGAACGCTAAATGAATTGCAGCTCGTTCCGCTTCATCGCTATGCCTTTAGTCGATTCGGCTCAACCTTTACTACTAAAGCATCTGATGCAGATAACACTGATCCTGAAATTCATTTACAGCGAATGATTGAACTTGATCGCAAGGAACAAAGAGCACGGGCCTCAAGATCAGTCAAAGTGCCCGATGAGATGGAAGGGCTTTCAGAAGACGAGAAAATGAGAATCAGGCTCAGGAAGGCCAAAGAAGCAGGGCCTTCCGAGTCAAGTGATGTCACAGTCCATTAAGAGTCAAAAGTAGTGAATCCATGAATAAGGGCATTGGTTAGAAGTGGTTTAAGTTTATTAACCTTATCTATCACAAGCTCTTTTGTTTTTTCATCCATATAAATTTCGCGCTTAATTTCTATCTGAATATTATTAGAGCGAAATTTATTTAGGTATTCTGTGACGTATCCGCCGACATAAGGATTGTTTTGGATTGTTTCATAATTCTTTGCCAGAGCTTGGTCAAAGCAATCAATAAATTCTTTCTGACAGGTGAGACCTTTTCTATCGCTTAAACAGAAATCAGCACGATGAGTTCCCTGATTTGGGTTCTGTTTCATATGATATTCAGTAGGACGAGAAGGCATACTGTGGAGGTCGACAGCACTAACTGGACCAGACTTCTTTTGCTCAAGTCCTTCCATAATAGTTTTAAGCATTTCGTAGTAAGGAGCATAGTACTTATCAAGAAGAAGTCTTTCAGTTTCTGCATCAGCATCTTTAATAACGAGGGGAACCCCTTGAGTATTTTGCTTCCAAAACATGAAGCTTGCCTCTTCGGACCTGTTAAGATCGATACAAATACGATGAACCTTTGCGACGAGAACAGCTATTCCTGCCTCTTGTAATGCTTTAATATCAACAAGCTCGTTAACTTTGTAATCGACGTCTTCCTTGTAGGCAGCGGTGTCGCCACTTAAATAGGGAAGAAATTCTTCGGGGATGGTCTCTCCAGAGTGGGGAATTGAAAGAAGACCTATGAATTTATTATTTAGGGCCGGAAAATAGTCGAAAACTGGGGTAGATTGAGGGAGTTTTAAAGTATTCATGTGAAAATATTACCATGAAAATAGCACAAGAGTCGAGCTGTCTCTTCCATAGCTTAGGAAAATGGTTTATAAGTAAGCCTTCAATTTCAGAGGTAATTTATGAAGTTTCCAGGTCGTCGTAACACTAAACATTACTTTCCTGTTGAAGATAAGCAGAGAAGATCTTTAGATGATGAGATTCATCGCCCCGGTAATATCTATGTTGCAGGTCTTGATCAACTTTTAGTGGATATTGAAATTTCTGTGGAAGAGGATTTCTTAGAGAAAAATAATTTTCCTAAGGGCGAGTCATTCATCATTGATGATGCTCTCGCAGATGAGATCTATTGGAAGTATAAAAACGAAGGCAAAGTGACTGGAGAGTTCCCGGGAGGAGCTGTTGGTAATACACTTCACAACTTCTCTGTTCTTTCTGAATGCGCTTCAGTTGCATTAGGAACAATTAACAAAGATATTGAAGTAGGGGATTACGCCTTTAGATATATTTGTAATACTTCTTCAAAAGTTAATCTTACCTATCTTCAACCTTGCCCACGCCCGATGGGTAGAGCGCTTTGTTTTATTTCACCTGATGGAGAAAGAACGTTTGCTATTTCTAAGGGATGCATGAATGACCTTAGTTGTGATTTTATTCCAGCAGACGTTATTGAAAATGCATCAGCACTTCTAGTAACCACCTATACGCTGAGAGATCCAGATGCTCCGATCTTTGCCTCAACTATTCACGCTGTTGAGATTGCTCAAAAAGCCGATGTACCCGTTGTCCTGTCTCTGGGAACAAGTGGTTTAGTGGAAGAGAAAAAAGAATTGCTTCTCGACTTCATTTCTAAATACGTTTCTGTTGTGGCAATGAATGAGGCCGAGGCCCTAAGCCTTACAGGGATAAGTGATCCTCTTCTCGCTGCTGAAAAGGCCCTTGATATGTGCGATATGGTTCTTTTAACAGTAGGCCCTAAAGGTCTCTATATTGGGGCCATAACGGATAAGAATGAAGCTCGCCGTACCAAAGAACCTCTTCATACGAAATCTATTGTTGATTATAACGAGTTTGAATATTCGCGCCCTATGAGACGTCAGCATTGTAAAGAGATCTTGAAAGTGTACACTCACATTAATCCATTTCAAGGTGGGCCACAGTATATTAAGAATACTAATGGGGCGGGAGATGCTGCTCTAGCAGCTGTGATGCATGATATTTCCGCCAATAGATATCATCGTTCAAGAGTGCCTAATTCTCCTAAACACGTTGCAGAGTTTTTAACTTACTCATCGATTTCTCAGATTTCGAAGTATGCCAACAGGGTTTCGTTTGAGGTTCTCTCTCAGAATTCTCCACGACTTCTTCGAGGTCTTCCAGAAAGAGAGGCGGCATTAGAAGAAGCTTACTGGTCGCAATAGAATGAGCGGATCGATTAATAAAGAAGCTCTTTTCAATGAAGTTAAAGGGTCACTTTTTGAATACCTAGTGGCCCATAAACTTGCTCAAAGTTCACATATAGAAATTGAATTCATTCAAAATATCGATAAGAACTATCTCACTGTCCTTGGACAGCAAGATAGAATGGTTCGTCAGTTTTACCCTGAAATGGGGAATTTTTTGAATGAGGCTTCACGAGATTGTCATAAAAAAATTATCAGTAAGTATGGAAGCGAATGGATTGATATTAAACTGCTAGGTAAGCTTACTAATTCTCAACTTCAAGATGACTTTAAAGAAACGGATTTACTATTAACAAATAAAACGGGAGAGCAGACGTTATTAAGTCTTAAGCTTAATAAGAAAAACTCTTTTGTTAATACAAAGAGTGCGGGAGTAAGAAGTTTTCTTACTTTGTACTTTCCTTTTTTAGATCCCTCTTTTCAAAAAGAATTCTCAAAAGTTATCGATCTTGAATTTGTGGCCATGAGTGATGCTCTTCATCGACTCCATGATTTAGATTATAACGGTGGTTTTCATCAATGGGTAGGTTCAGGTCTTTCAGAGCTTCCAGGGGATCTTCCTGAAGCGGATAGGGAAGTGCTTAGAAAGTATTATGCTAAGATTGCCCGCAAACTACATGAGATCCTGGTAGATGCTTTATCTTCTCATAGAGAGTTGTTCATTAAGTCTCTATTTCCTTTAATGGGATTCAGTGATCCAAGAATCGTACAAGTTATATGCTTCCATGACTTTAAGTCTAAAGGGGAATCTTTAGTAGAGATTCATGATTTTCAAGATGTCGTTGATTCTCAGATTGTCATCAGGGAGTTTAAGGAAACAGCTTCCATAGAGGTAGAATCTTCTTTGTGGGTACTGCAGATAAGAATTAAGCCGATGAATAAGTTCACTACGACTGCTATGAAAGTTAACTG
>CAYWMU010000185.1:0-5547 GCA_964459395.1 uncultured Bacteriovorax sp. | reverse complement strand
ATAGATAACCTCGCAACAGGTTTTAATGATGCGAATAGGGCAGTAGGAACATCGTTTGATTATTCTACTGGCTTCCCTGGCGCAGTAACACCTGTTAATGATTTAATAAATAATATGGGAGATGTTATGGATTTTATGTGTTCAGGTGGTGGATGTTCTGGACCTATAATTCGATAACGATAATTTATGGAAGTATTTTTAATTGAAAAGAAAATAAGTAAAATAAGTCACGTTCAAAGTCTTTTAAGTTCAAAAGATATGAGAAAGGCTTTAAAGATTTCCTTATGCCTTTTGATCTTAGTTTTTGTTTGTTTGTATCTATCAATCGTTTTTCTAAGAGGATATGCTCCTTCTTATGCCCTAGAGAAAAATGTGCTATTTTTGTTAGTTTACATTTGCACATTTTTATTATTTCTCATGGTAAAGCTACTCTGGGATTTCTCTTTCTTTAATAAAAGTGTGCAAATACAGGAAGGAAAAATTATTGACTGGAAAGGAAAGGTCATCTTAGAGGATGAGGTCAAGAGTATTTTGTTTGTTGGGGATAGCTCGATGGATATCTTTTATAAAACTAAAGATGATTTGCTTATACAAAGAATTCGATTTGAGTATCATCAACCCGAGTTCTTAAGAGATGTGGCAAGAACTATAAACGCAAAGAAAAAAATTCCTTTTTTTAAAAAGAATATGTTTTTAGATCATTTTTCTACTCCGATTAACAACTTCTAAAATGAACTGCATTTAATAATATAGATAATCAAATTTTTTTTAATAATAAAGTTTCGATTGGGAGAGCCGCTCTATCGGGTGCGGTTGCGATGATAAGTACTTTTATATTAGGAACATTACTTGGGCCAACTTTTCTGAGTAAGGAAGGGCAGGACTTAGTGGGAAGTATTATCGGAGGCGGCTTTGGTTTTTGTTTTGATTCAGGTATTTCAAAGGATGAGATTTCTGTTTTCTGTGGAATAACTTTAAATGAACAACAAAATGAGTAAAAAATGGAAAGTGTTAAAAAAAGGGCATTGATTTTAAAGCTTGAACTAGGGGCATTTATTTTTGATCTACTTATAGGAAGTATGGGCGCATACTTTCTGTGGGATTCTAATGTCTTTGGAGTAAGAGGCTTATTAATTTTAAGAGGATTTTTAATTATTTTATTGTTAAAGCTGTTAACGGACTTTTTTAAAGTATTTTATTTACTTTTTCAAAATAAAACTTTGGCAGATATAATTATTGAAATTTATGAGGTTAAGCAGTCAAGATTTTCTAATATCAAAGGAAAGGATCGAGTTTTAAGTGCATTGATCAAATATTCCTTTACTATTGTTCTCCTTATATTTTCTTTCTTTAAGCATCATTATACAGAGTCTGTCCAAGCTCTTGCTTTAGTAATGTTATATGTATCTTTTTTAGATATTTATGAAAGACAGGTTAAATATGTATAGATGTTTATAGAGAAGCTTTCTTTACACAGTTATTATCAATGAGTCCCGGGAATATTGAGTGGAGCAAGCTTACTAGTCAAAGGTGTCGCTGGGACCACACGGGATGTTTCAGTTCTTTCACTCCCTCATTAGTATCACCTGCTGCAGTCGGCAGAGCTTGAAATTGAGCACGTTTTCCTATATTCACCGAATTTCTCGAAAATTTGGCAGAACTTGACGAATTTTTCGTCAAAGAGAGTCTGTCTTTCTGAAAAAGGAGAGTTTTGAGTTACCGAAAGTATGATCCCCAAGTCAAAGAAATGATCATCGCCTCTAAGGACCCCAATCTTTTTCCCCATCTAAATATTCCTCGGACAACTGCACTTTATTGGATTGCTCAAGGTAAGAAAGAGTCATCAACGACTGGCCTTTCACAAGAAGGGCAGCAGTTAAGAAATAGGCTTAATGAGTATGAAGTCTTTAAGCTTAAGGCCATCAACTTACTGTTAAAAGATTTACTTAAAAGCACAAATCCTTATGCCGATTTTAAATCCAGCGCAGATCCAAATGTAAAAAGTAGAGTTGTGGATTTGGTTGAATCGATGAATGGCTTCATTCCAAAAACATCTTTAATTCATGACCTCGGACTTTCTCCTTCAACTTATTATCGTTGGAGGAGTGAGAGATTGGGGTGTGATTTTGAAAAGATAAAATGTCATTCGGGTAGACCTGCTCAGTTAACTATAGATGAACAAAAAATAATTGTTTCTCTTGCTAGAGACCCGAGACTCAAGCAGTTATCGACGAAGAGTTTGATGTACTACGCTCAAAGAAATGGGATCATCGATTGCTCTCTGGATTCTTGGTACAAGTACATGAAGATTTATAAAATTGATCGAAAAGTAAATAAGGGTGGAAAGCGAAAGCGATACTTAGAAGGAGTCAGAGCAAATAAGGTGAATGATATTTGGCACATTGATATCACTCAGTTTTATACTAAAAATCGAAAGAAGTTATATGTTCAGTTCATCGTGGATAACTACTCACGGGCCATTATCAATTGGAAAGTATCTGATCGGAAAAATACCCAAATCACATTGAAGAGTCTATTAGGCTCAGACCTTGATACTCATCGGCCAGAATATTTAGTGTCCGATGGCGGAGGAGAAAATTGTAACAATGAAGTTAAAAAAGTTTTGACGGGGAAAGGGATTACTCAGCTTATTGCGAAGGCTGATGTTAAGTTTTCTAATTCAATGGTTGAAGCAGTTTTTAGACAATTGAAGCAGAAATATATTGAGGGAACAATTAAATCGAAGAGGGATCTGGAGTTAAGGATTTCTGAATTTGTTCGAAAGTATAACTGTGCTAATCCGCACTCTTCTTTAGGCGGAGGAACTCCCAGTGAAGTTCATAATGGAGCATGGGATACCAATGAGTTTAAAAGTCTTATAAGGGACAGGAGAGAGAAGAGAATTGCTTTGAGGAGTCGGGATTATCAGAGGTGTAAGGTTTGTGTAGGGAAGTGCTGATCAGCTAAAGTATTTTGTGTACATAAAATATTCTGTGTACATTGAAGGCGGTTTTAGAGACGAGTTATTGGCATTCGTTATTCACTAATTTAAAATAGTTTTTATGTATGCTCGTTTATAACTTCAAGAGGCCTCATGAGTGAATTCATTCTCTATAACACCGAAGATGGTAAATCGGAAATCAAACTTATTCTTGATAATGAGACGAAAACCGTTTGGTTGAGTCAGAAGCAGATTGCTGAGTTGTTTGATGTGAGTGTCCCCACCATTAACTTCCATTTAAAAACTATTTATGAAGAGGGTGAGCTTAAACAAGAAGCAACTATTAGAAACTTTCTAATAGTTCAGCGCGAAGGATCAAGAGATGTTGAGCGCGAGGTAAGTCACTATAATTTAAAGGCTATTTTAGCTATAGGATACAGAATCAGTTCACCTCGTGGAACTCAATTCCGTAAATGGGCCACAGGAACCCTAGAAGAGTATTTAATTAAAGGCTTTGTGATGAACGATGCTCGTCTAAAAGACCCAGGAGGTTGGGATTACTTTGATGAGCTTCTTGAACGCATCAGAGATATTAGGGCCTCTGAAAAACGCTTTTATCAAAAAGTCTTGGAGATCTTTACGCAAACGAGCGTTGATTATAATTCTCAAAGCGAACTTGCTCGAACTTTCTTTAAAACAATTCAAAACAAATTACTTTTCGCAGAAACAGGAAAAACGGCTGCTGAACTTATTGTTGAGCGGGCCGATGGTGATAAACCGAATATGGGACTGACTTCTTTTAAGGGGGATCGAGTTCGTAAGGGTGATATCGATGTCGCCAAAAATTACCTTCAAAAACCAGAGATCGATTCACTTAATCGTTTAGTGACGATGTTCTTAGACTTTGCAGAAGACAGAGCAAGAAGAAGAGAACAGGTGACGATGGAAGAATGGGTGAAGCAGACGGATCGCTTTCTTAGCTTCAATGAAAGAGAAGTTCTTTCAGGACCTGGTTCTATGGCACATAAGTCGATGGAGACTATTGTTCATCGGGAGTATGAGAAGTTTCAGGAGAATCGGAAGAAGGAAGAGAAGAGAATTTCTGATGATGAGTTTAGTAGGGAAATTGAAGTTCTGGTTAAAAAGAAAAAATAATAGGCAATCTTCTCTCTGCTCATACATAAGTCCGTTGCAATAATTATCTTAATTCAATTGTTTGTAACTGCAGAATCGTGATTGTAACATTTTTTAGTTACGATCACTATTTCTGTGTTACAATGGCTGTATGAGTAGCATAGCTGAGAAGACAATTAAGAAGTATTTGCCAAGCCTTAAGGTTAAGGGAAAGTCTGTGAGGCTTAAAGGCCTTCCTGCTCTTTACCAAGGACTTTATGATTTTGAAGAGCTGGATATCTTTGAACGGCCATTTTTAGTGGTGAAAGTTAAGGACAAGGGGTTAGGCCCAAAGGACTTTAAGAAGCACAGTAGAGTACTGAAGAGTAGTCTTGATTATCCTCAAATTTGGTTTCTGAAGGAACTTCACTTTAATAAGGTTCAACGTATGATTCAAAACGAGATGAACTTTATCATTGAGGACAAGCATGTTCATCTACCTTCTTTGAATGTTTCAATTAGGCCAGAAGCTGTAAAGGTAAGCCCTAGAACTCAACTTTCTGGAATGTCAGTGAATATGCTTATTAGAGAAATTCTTTTGGGCGACTTAACTGGAAAAAGTAAGGTTGAGGTTTCTACGATTTTTAAAACGACAAGAATGTCAGCAGGAAGGGCAATTGAACCACTTCTAGAAAATGAACTATGTGACGAGATTAAAGTTGGTGTCGCAAAGAAAGTTCAGTTTAAGGGACGCCTAGAGCTTTGGAACTATCTTAAAAGAAATATTCATTCACCAGTTAAAGAAGTTCTTTTTATAGATAAAGTTCCTAAGGCCCTGCCACTATCTGGTATTTCAGCATTATCAAAGCAATCGATGCTAGCAGAAGATGAGATTATGACTTTTGCTTCTGACAAGAAAGCATTTAAGAAAAAATTTACGAACACTGAACCAGTGCTTGAGGAGTTTGCAAAGGCCCGTATTGAATTGTGGGATAGGCCAACGATCTTGCAAGAGAATAAGTGCATCAACATAATTGATATCTACTTGGTACTTAAAGAAATTCAGGATGAAAGGGTGCAAATAGAGTTAAGTGAACTACTTAAAAAACACAAATTGGAAGTTTGAATATGGTAAGAGGGTTAGAGCACTTTAAAGATTATTTCAGAGCACACTCAGAGAATTTTATTCTGGTTGGGGGAGTTGCTACTCATTTGCTCCTTGATGAAGTTGGAGCGCCAAGAGTTAGGCCCACGAAGGACTTAGATATTGTATTAATTATGAAGCCAAGTTTTGACTTTTTGAATACCATCAAAGCTTATATAAAGCTGGGTGATTATGAAATTCAGATGGGAAATAAAGGACAAGCAACCTTCTACCGTTTTCAAAGGCCGAAGGGAGATGAATTTCCTGTTATGATCGAATTGTTTGCAACTGCCATTGGAGATTTGGATTTAAGCGAAGGACAGCATATAGTTCCTGTTGTAAATGAAGC
>CAYWMU010000184.1:0-5574 GCA_964459395.1 uncultured Bacteriovorax sp. | reverse complement strand
GACCTCCATCATATTTATTGGGGTCACCCTGAAAGATTTCTGAAAGATAATATTCTTCGAATTGACCCCGAAAACTGTATTTTCGTTTCTAAGGCCCCTAACCTTCTCGAAGAAATTACTAAAAGAATGGACATCAACGAACTCGATCAAGCTGCATCAATGTACAACTTCTCTCTTGCAGAAAAACTAATTAAAGAAAAGAAGTTTCAAAATAAGAAGGGAGAATATAGCTGGTCAGCATTAAGTATTCTTTCTCGAGAAAGAGAAGATCTTGCCCTTGCTATGCTTGAAAATGGGTTTCCTATTGAACAGGATGAATGGCGAAGCGCCTTAGTCACCGCTGTCTCTAGTTCAAACCTTACCCTTGCGAAGAAAACAATAAGTCTTAATGCTAATGTTAACTACACCTACAAAAGTAATGGCATTACTCCTCTCCTTATCGCTGTTATGAATGGTGATATCCCAATGGTGCGTCTTCTTCTTGAAAATGGAGCTAATCCAAAACCAATCCCTCCATTTAATCATAACCCTTTGTGCTTCATTAGCGGCTACGACAATATAACTGGTAAAAAACTTTTAAGCCTAGTCGAAAACAGTGTAGAGCTTACTAAGGTGTTACTCGCAAAAGGCGTTGACCCTAATGCGAAGTGCGGAACTAAATCTTCGATTACCCCGTTATCTTATCTTAGTAAGGACGAGTACGCTAAAGTGGTCGGTCTTCTTCTTGATAATGGTGCTACCCCCATTGATTATCATCCTCAGGCCCATATCCCAATATCAATAGCGCAATTGATAAATAAAAAAGGTCATAAAATACCTTCTTCACAAGAGGAAGAGTTAAAAAAATTTGAAAAAATCAAAAGCTCTTTTCTTGCAAATAAATCGCCAGATGATAATGAAGTAACTAGTGCAGTAAAAAATGCTATTTACTTTAATGATGTCAAACTATTTTCAGAGGCCTTAAAGCTAGTCAATACAGACTCTCTTTTTAAGATAGATAAATCAGGTTCTGATATCTCCAATAGATGTATTACACATCTCCTAACGAATGCAGAAGTCGAGTTCTACAAAGGTTTACAAGACAAAGGCATCAGTTTGACTGCCAGATGTGGCTCAGAATACTTCTTCAAAAATCTTGTGGAATCCTTCGTTGAATCCTGTCGCTATGATTTAATTGAATTAACTCCGGAAAAAGCATTACAAGAAGAGAGTATTTCAAGAGAAAATATTGATAACTTTTTTAGCGATATGGGATCTACTGATGATTTTCGTCTCAATTGCTTGAGAACAATTTCAAATCTTTCTAAAAAGAATGTCCATTTTGAAAAACAATACGTGCTTCGTAAAGTCCTCGAAACAAGTTCTTTAGCAGTGATAGACTTTGCTTTAGAAGAAAAGATTTTTCAAAATAACCTTTTAGCAGAAGCTGCAAAGATGTATCAGGATGATAAATATTTAATGCCTATCGAATCAGACTACAAATCGAAAAGTATTTCAAGACCTACTCGCAACTACTTCCTCTACAAAGTGGGAGATGTAAAACCTTCCCCCCAAAAAGAAAAGTATTTTAAAAAGGCAGTACGCTATCCCTTATGCGGCCTCAATTCAGAGGTCGGAATGTATAAACTAAAGAAAGAGACTTTTCCAGCATTCTTTATACCTAAATGTGACAAACTGAATTCAAAAAATACGACTTACTTCGAGGTTTATGAAGAAAAAGATGGCTTTATTGCTTTCATTGCCATTGTAGATAAATTCCATGGAGATCCACCTCTTATGGGTTCAAAATATTATGCTCGCCCAGACAACCTTTCGACCCCCTATTATCTCTCTGATGGAGTTGTAGATATCCCGTTAACTAAAGCAGGACTTAAGGCCGTCATCTTTGATAAACAAAGTTATTCAGAATTAGGAGACGAGAATATTTGTAATAGAAGTCATTCCGTTACCATCACTCAAGGCACTATTACAGTAGATAAAAAAGAATTTCCTTCGGATAGAGTTCCGAATACATTCAAAATTGTGAGTACATTAAATTCAGACCCTAACCTTATCTGTCCAGCAGGCATTTAAACATGCCTGCAAATTAGGTAAGTAGGTTTTCAAGATCAGTTAAGTAAAAACTTGTTTTTCTCATTCTCTTACGAAGCTCTTCAATCTGATCTCCGAGAATTGTGAATCCGGCCTCTAGCCCAGTATCTGCACTGGATATTTTAAGAGAAAAAATATCCTCTTTCATTTTAAGTGATTCAATTAGGGACTGACTCTCTTCATTTTCAAAGAAGTCATCAATGATGATCTCTGTTTCAACTTTTTCACCAAATAAAGAGATAATGTTTTGTGCTTCAACTTGCTCGCTAGTAGTAAACGTGTCCATTTTTAAAATCACCTTTTCAGATAAAGTCGCTGCCTTCAGGCTTTCTTGAGTTTATTAAACAACATTTTGATTTTTGCGGGGGAAGTTAGTGATGTTTGGTGTAAAGCTTATAAGGTGTTAAAAATTCAGACAGTCACAGGTAGGTAATATTCACCCCTTTGCCCCTCCCAAGCCCCATGGGCGATAATTAAGTTATGGAAACTAAACGATGTAACCAGTGCAAACACTTCTTCATAACTTGGAATCAGACCACTCCTTACGGGTGTCGACTCTACGGTATTATGAGTAAGCAGCAGCCAAGTGTGATTGTTAAAAATGCCGGCTCAGGTGCATGTCAGGGGTTTAGTGCTAAAGCGTCTTCAGGGCCTCCTAAGGAGCGCTGGAAGGAAGATCTTTCTTAAGCTCGTGATAATTTGGCATTACTTCTTCGATTATCCCACCACCAATACAAAGATCCCCTTGATAGAGAACAACACTTTGTCTGTGAGTAATGGCCCTTTGAGGACGATCAAATACCACTTCAATGCGATCATTTTCTAATAATTTAACAGTGCAAGGCTCCTCGACTTGGCGATATCTCACCTTCGCTCGGGCCTTAAACTCTTTTTCTGTGGGGGCCATGAACCAATTCATCTCACCAGCAGAAAGACCATCTGAATAAAGGGCGGGATGATCTTGTCCTTGAGCGAGGATCACTTCATTTGATTCGTAGTTCTTATCAACCACAAACCATGCCTCACCAGGGCCTCCAACTCCCAGACCTTTACGTTGCCCCAGAGTATAGAAACAAACTCCATCATGAGGTCCAAGAATTTTTCCATTAAGATCAACGAAGTTACCTTGATTTTTTTGAATATAAGAAGAAAGAAAATCTTTGAAGTTTCTCTCTCCAATAAAACAAATTCCTGTTGAATCTTTTTTTACCTTTGTGGCCAGGTCAAACCTCTCGGCCAACTCTCTGACTCTTGGCTTAGGAAGATGGCCTATAGGAAAAAGAACATCTTTAAAAACTTCTTTTTCAACGGCATATAAGAAATAACTCTGATCTTTATTGAGATCGGCCCCTTTTTTAAGGATACCGTTTTCAAGCTGACAGTAATGCCCAGTGGCCAGGTAATCAGCACCTAGGAGTTTTGCCCTTTGATAGAAGACTTTAAACTTGATTTCTCTGTTACAAAGAATATCTGGGTTAGGGGTATAACCAGCTTTGTAATCATTTAAAAATTCTGAGAATACGTTATCCCAGTACTCTTGAACAAAGTTCACTGAATAGTAACTGATATCGAGACGCTCACAAACTTTAATGACATCTTGATAATCAATATCAGCAGTACAGCTTCCATCAGGATTGGTCTCATCCCAGTTTTTCATGAAAAGACCAATAGTCTTATAACCACAGAGTTTGAGAATAAGCGCACAGACAGAGGAATCAACTCCTCCGCTCATTCCTACCACAACGGTTTTATCTCCGTTAGAGAGGAAATCCTCATGAGATAGCTCAATGCCGTACTCTCGTAATAATTCTTGGTTATATCCTAATTCCATATTTGTTTTATGCCTTAAAGTAGATTGTTTTGTCAGCCTAAAAGACAAATTCTAGAGCTTCCGCTTCCGCTTCCTCTTCCTCTGCCTTAGATCTATCCGTAAATTGGATTATTCCGTTAAGTATTAGTTTCGCTCCTCCACCCTTTTTATTATATAAAGCAAGTTCGTCACCCTCTTGAAGATGAAAGGGAGTAGAGAGCTCAATCCACACATTTTTCAGGGTTTTAGGATAAACGTTAACTTTTATACTCTGATCATGAGTGTTGATAAAAGCCTCAAAGGGCAGTGAGCGGTCTACTTCCAGAGACCACAATACGTGACTAAGCTTTACTTCTTTCTTTGAAAGAAGGGTATCTTCTCTCTCCAATACCTCTTTGGAAACATTAAAAGTTAAATAGTCCTCTAGGAGACGTAATTTCGAGTTCCCTTCAAAACATCTCATTGATTGATGAGCGCTTGGAGCGAGTGAGAAATTATGAGTGAGCTTCTCCATCTCGGATGATCCTAAGCTTGATAAGGGTAGAATGAGAGAAGATAAAATTTCAGGTGAGAGTGAGTGAAGGATTCTCGACTGATCAAGAGAGAGGTCGTGAGTACTATGAACCGTAACTCCATACTCTCCTCTAAAAACCTTAGCGAAATGACCCGTACTCAAGTGAGGGGCGTTAAACTCTTTCATTTTTTGATAGAGAATTTCCATTCTATACTGGTGACATGGAGTGCAGGTTAAGGACCAAGGGAGAGCTTCAATTTTTTTACTCACCCAAGAATTCTCAACTCTCTCAATATATTCTTCATCAGCGTCCACTATGTGGTGAGGAATACTCAGTCTTAAACAAAAATCCTTGATTTTCTTAAGCCCTTCCTCTGAAATAAAGCATTTGGTATCGGCCTTACTTTTTTGAAGGATAGTTACCCCTATCAACTCATATTTCTGTATTTTAAGGAGATAAGCAGCGATGAATGAGGACGCCCCTCCCGAAAGCCCAATAACGACCTTCTTTCTTTCACCGTCTTTTTTTATCAAATTATCCATAAAGGTTTTCTACCCGAATTCCGATACTTTTTTAGTATGCTTACTTATCGTGGAATTAATATTTATCTTAAAGACAATCGCTCTCATTCTGTTTTGAGAGATTTGATGCAAATTCATAAGACTCAATGCCCGAGAGGCCCTTTTGCTTTTATTGCTTCAGATGCCCTTCTCCCTCATCTAACCCTGTGGGAAAATCTCCATATCGTCTCAGGTGGCCTTAATTGGCAAGATGTACTGATAAGTGCTGGACGTGAAGAGCAATCTCTTATGAGGCTTATTAAGAATCCTAATATCCTGACGGCCGAGGCCCACAATTGGGAAAGATTCATTATTTCTCTTCTTAAAGGTTTAAAAACCCGAGGAAATCTACTCATTGACATGAGAGAAGATGAACTCAATCCCATGATGGTTCAACTTTTTAAGAAAATTTTTGTGCGGTTACAGAGAAATATTATCATTGCTAGCGACGCTGTTTCCCTATGGCTTGATTGCTCAACACGCATATATTCGAAAAAAGATTTTGCTATTCAGGTAGAAGAACTTGATCCTGATTTAGTGAAAAAGCATTGGGGCGCTGCTTAGTTCTTAAATTTCACAGAGCAGTTAACTTTCATAG
>CAYWMU010000183.1:0-5575 GCA_964459395.1 uncultured Bacteriovorax sp. | reverse complement strand
AAAGAAATGCTTAAAGACATCGCTATCCTAACTGGTGGACAAGTGATTTCTGAAGAGCTTGGAATGAGCCTCGAAACAGCTACTATCCAAGATCTTGGAACTTGTAAGCGTATTACAATTGATAAAGAGAACACTGTAATCGTTGATGGTTCAGGTAACAAAGCTGACGTTGATGCACGTGTTGCTGCAATCCGTGCTCAGATCGCTGAAACAACTTCTGACTACGATAAAGAAAAACTACAAGAGCGTCTTGCGAAGCTTGCTGGTGGTGTAGCTGTTATCCGTGTTGGAGCTCCTACAGAATCAGAAATGAAAGAGAAAAAAGATCGTGTTGAAGATGCTCTCAATGCAACTCGCGCGGCTGTTGAAGAAGGTATCATTGTTGGTGGTGGAGCTGCTCTTCTTCATGCTTCGGCTGCTCTTAATGATCTTAAAGGTGAAAACGAAGAGCAAAACGCAGGGATCAAAATTATCCTTCGCGCTATTCAAGAGCCACTTCGTCAAATCGCATTCAACGCAGGACTTGATGGTGCTGTCGTTGTAAATAAAATTCTAGAATCAAAGGATGCAAACTTTGGTTATAACGCTCGTGAAGATAAGTACGAAGATCTAGTAAAAGCTGGAATCATTGATCCAACTAAAGTGACTCGTTCAGCTCTTCAAAACGCAGCTTCAGTTGCTGGTCTTATGCTAACTACTGAAACAATGATCGCTGATCTTCCTAAGAAAGATGACGGTCATGCTCACGGCGCTCCAGGAATGGGCGGCATGGGCGGAATGGGCGGCATGATGTAATTCCCATTTTTCTCACCCCAAAGGGCACCCAAGTGGTGCCCTTTTTTCTTGAGCTGCCTAGTTTCATTTTGTCCCCAGTGTCTTTCCAAAATCTTTAAATTCGATAGTTTAACCTTGGCATTCTTTTCGCAGAATTGGGGTATCCTCAAGGCTTGAGGATGTTTGAATGCCAGGGAGTGGTTATGAAAAACGTCTCAATTTTCTTTCTTCTTCTCTTTTTTGCTTCTTCACTATCAGCATCTGTTCAAGCACCGAATTCTCAGTGTTCTGATCAATTTATAGGAAAAGTTGCGGCCGTCATTGAGCCGGCGGTTGACTCCGCTTTTGCCACTAATAAAGTCGCTTTCACTAATGTAGAAACCCTTCGAGGTGATTTGGGTGAAACGGTTTTTGTAGATATTTTAGCAGGGATTCTTAAACCCAAGGTCGGGGAAGTGTTCAAGCTTAGCTTACGAAAAGGAGTGCTCTGTCAGATCGATAAATTAGATCTCCATTAAACATTTCAGGATGAATACCATGTGGAAAACCCTTCTTTTTATTTTTGCTCTTATTCCGTCAGCTCATGCTTATAAATTTACTCGAGACTTTCAAAATGGATTCTATTGGAGAAATCTTCCTATCAGTATTTCTGTTATAGAGAACAGTCCAATGCCTCTAGCAGAACTAACGGCCCAAGCAGTAAATGAATGGCAGCGCTTAACCCTATTGGACATCTGGAATATCGTTCCAGCAGGAGAGTCTTCCAATATTATCCGTTGGTCTGATAACTTCTATCAAGAAACAAAGATGGATGAACTCTCAGTTTTAGCAGTGGCGATTCGTTATACGGAGGGGCCTTACTTTGCTCGCACTGAAATTGTGATTAACGGAAAACATGTTCATAATAAGAATGTTGATTATCTATTCACAACCATCAGGCACGAGCTGGGACATACCATGGGGCTTGATCATTCGGATGTGATGGATGCGATAATGTGGCCTCACCTGCAACCAGGATATGGCGTAGGAATTCACCAGGATGATCGCCAAGGCATGATTGCGGCTTACGATATTATGGTTGATCGTCAACTCACTCGATATGTTTCCCCACTTGCTTATGAGGATTCCTCTGAAGCGCAAGGATTGAGTTGTGCTACCGTTTCTCTTACTCCAATGGCCACAGGTCAGGGACTAGTTTCACTGGTATTGGGAATCCTGATAAGCTTTGTCAGGAAGCTAAAATCAATATTCAAATCAAAAAAATAAATTCCGATAAGTGAGGTATGAATGATGAACAAACAATAATCTTCTTCCTCACTTGTCAATCGGAACTCCCTAAAGAGTACTTCTACTTTAATGCTCTTTTTGGTCAGCAAAACTTTATTCTTGTTCCAGTGAAGGTCGATCAATTACAAAATTTAGCGGCCAGTACTGATCAAGAGCACATCATTGTTATCAACACAATTACAAAGTCAGAAGAGCTTAAAAACTATAATAAGTATGCACGCCATCTTCTTAAATATGTTTTAAAGTCTAAGAGAATTAGTTTTTTCAATATTTCAAGTTTTGGTTCGAGTAACGACACCAAAGTACACTTTCATTCAAAAAATTACTTTTTTATCAATCTCCCAATTGATGCTAAAATACTCTCTGATAAGTTGATTAAGTATTATGAACTTAAACGGACAGAGAAAATTGCCTGGCCAGGTGGAAAGAGGGCCGGACTCTCTTCAGTAGGGGTATAAGTGAAAAGTAAGAATGATGAGGCCACACAACGTGTGCTTTTGTTATTGAAAATTGATGCCAACAATGTTTTTAATCGCATTAAGAACCGTAAACTTGAATACCTAGAAATCTTTGCATTAAGACGAACAAGAGATCATTTTCCGAAAATATTCAATAACCGTTATGAGACAACAACAATACAAGATCTATCCCATTGCGGGACTGATCTTATTGTGTCCCTAGATCAATTCTACTCTTTGGTTGATGACATGAGTTGGTATCTCTACCAGACTCAAGATATGCCTAATACTGTTGAGGACTATATTGATCGAAAAATTATACGTATGGAAAAAGTTTTGAGTACGTTAAACCTTTTTCTAGATGCAGAACTTGGATTTGAGTCTGAGTTAGTACAATTATTTCAAGAGGAAGAGGAAAGGCTTGATCCTCAGCTTGATGAACCTGTCAGCGAGACTGATGAATGAAGTTTCTACTTCTGCTCGTCGTTTCCTTCTCTTCATTGGCCCGAGAACCTATCGGGCCCAATCGGTATCAACAACTTACCGGCATTAAAAAAAATCCACTAGCAGAATTAAATAACCGTTCTCACTCAAAAGGTCCGGATCAATTCTTAGTGGAAAATTTATCTTATTTACCTACTGGAGGAGATGTTCTCGACATTAATTCCAAAGAAGGAAGAAGCGCACTTTTCTTAGCTTCGAAAGGCTACAAGGTCACAAGTATTCAGCACCCATCGCAAAGAACAAAGTGGCCGACGGATTCGATGTCTGCCGGAGTTAATTGGGCCTGGACAACATTGCAAGATCAATGGTCAACTAAACTTTCCTATGATGTGATTATGTGCTTTGAACACTTAACTGCAAAAGAGTTAGATAAATTGAAAAGCTGGTTAAAGCCAGGCGGAGTTCTCATTTACGAAACTCCAAACCTCAGACATCCCGATGCTAAAACTAACCCCCGCGACTTTAGCAAATCTTCCGAGCTTCTAGGGTTGGTAGGGAAAGGTTATACGCTTCTTAAATTTGAAGACCCTCCATTCTCCAAAGAGTTTCGCTCAGGTATTATTCTCCGCAAAGATTAATTTCTTTAAATTTATAAGGTATCTGGCATAATTTAACTGATGCCAATACTAATATTTTGCCTGTTTCCTTTTCTCGTCTGGAGTCAGGTACTTCAAAACACTTTGAGTAGTGAATTCTCCGGAAGAATTTCTCGCCTTAATGCACCTGCTAAAGTTGCTCGTATTCGCACTGATTACGGAAATATCAAGTTTCTTAACGCGTCTGATCGATTGGTTTTTTGGAACGAGTCCTATCCTATGCAAAAATGCTTGGCCACGGTTGAAGGACGAACAAACGATTATTTATTAATTAAAATTCCTCGATATGAAGAATGTATAAGAAGAGTTCACTTTACAACGGGAACATATCTGCGTTTTGAGAGCGAAGACTTAAAAAACTCTATCGGTTTGGCGCAAGAATTGGTAGAAATTCTACAAAAGAAAAGATTAGCAACAGAAGCTAAAAAAGAGCGAAATCGCAGAGAGCTAGAGCGTCATGTTGAAAAAGTAGATGCTGTTAATAAGCGCTTTGAAATTTTGCGACAGAAACTCGAGTTAGAATGGCAGAAAGAACTAGCTGCTTTAGAGGAAGATAAGGCCAATGCCTTTTCTCACTTTAAACAATCAGAAGCTCTATTGAATGAAATAGACACAAAGCTAGAACTGTATAGAATAGAGGACCATAACTTGAAAGTAGATAGATGGTCCTTAGATCCTGCCCTCTATATAGCTAAATAAAAGTTTTTAAGGAGATATTTATGAATCAAATTGGCCTTGTTCTGGCGATGTCGCTAGCAATTGCTGCTTGCTCTGGTGGTTCCAAGAAAAGCCCTAATACCGCTTATTACAACCTAGGTGGTGAGCCTACGACTCTAAGTCCTCTCTCTGGAAGTGATGCTTACACTTCAGCTGTTCACGAGTATCTTTTCGAAGGTCTCCTTCGTAATAATCCTGATACTTATGAATGGGAACCAGCTCTTGCAGTATCGTGGGAAATTTCAAAAGATAAAAAGCATTTTGATTTTACTCTTCGTGAAGGTGTGACTTGGCACGATGGAACGCCTTTTACAGCTGAAGACGTAAAATATTCTTATGATGTTATATGGACAGACGATTGGAAATCAGTTCAATACCGCCCGTATTATGAAGCGATTAAAGAAGTAACAATTCTTGCTCCTAACAAAGTTCGTTTCACTGTTGGTGATGACTACTTCCAAAACTTTGATATTGCAGCGACTTTAAAAATTCTTCCAAAGCACTTTTATTCAAATCCTGAGAATAAAGAGAAGCTAGGTCGTGAAGTTGTTGGAACTGGACCTTATAAACTTACGACTTACTCAAGAGGTCAGCGTTTAGTTCTAGATAAAAATGAAAATTGGTGGGGTAACAGTGTTTACGAAAAAGAAAACACAATCCCTAAACTGGTTCTTCGTTTTGTGAGTGAAGAGAACGTTTCTCTAGAGCTTCTTAAAAAAGGTGACCTTGATTTTCTAGCTCTTCGTCCGGAAGGATTTGCCAAAAAAACAAATGGCCCAATTTGGGAAAAGAGAATTGTAAAAGTTAAAACTGAAAACAAGACTCCGAAAGGTTACAGCTTCATTGGCTTTAACATGGAAAACCCAAAGTTTAAGGACAGAGATGTGCGTATGGCACTTTCAATGCTCTTTAATCGTCAAATGATGAATGAGAAGTTTGAATACTCTCTTTCAACTCCAGCTACTGGCCCAATCTATGTTCAGTCAGATTATGCTAATCCAGATGTGAAGGCCGTTGAATACAACCCTCAAGGGGCCCTAGAGCTTCTAAGAAAAGCTGGCTGGAAAGACTCTGATTCTGATGGAATCCTTGATAAAGTTATTGATGGAAAAAAAGTTTCTCTGTCATTTACGATCATGGAACCATCTCCTGAAATGATGAAATATTTAACAGTGTTCAAAGAAGATGCTCGTAAAGTTGGTGTTGACGTGAACATGAAAAATATCGAGTGGAACTCAT
>CAYWMU010000182.1:0-5604 GCA_964459395.1 uncultured Bacteriovorax sp. | reverse complement strand
CACCATCAACTAAGTGATCAAGAATTAAATATTTACCAAATCGTTGAAACTTCTTATCAGTCATAAGCCCTCAAAATGCCTATCGGCAATTAAGACAAAACCTTGAACTTTATAAGCAACTTATTCCGATTCTTATAAATCTATCTCTAACTGCTTGAAACCGGGGAAGTTTATAATGAGGTTAGAGCTCCCCATGGCCGAAGGTGCTCTTTTACAGTAGCCCATCACGCGATAATTATGGAGTCTCCAATCTGGTGCAGATGGATGAGTTTTTAAATATTTAGCAAAAGAGTTAATGACGACATCATCATAACCATTGAGCTTCATTTGTTCTCGAAAATTCACGTGACTGATTTTAAGCGGATCTGCACTATACCCTGCCGTTACAAGAACAGACTCACATTTCCCAAAATACTCTTTTTCAGCATCACTAAACCATAATGAGAAATTTGATTCAGGACTCGCCTTCCATAGTAGAGCATCGTAGTACAGTGTTATGCCGTGATACCAACTCATACGTTTGAAAACTAAGTCTTCATCCCAACTTTTTAATCGATGAGTTCCCCCACGAAAAAGAACTTCTCCAGTTCCTGTTTGGTTAAAACTCTCATGACTTGCACAAGAAGCAACTACTAAAAGTAACAGGGAACTCAAAATTATCCTCATAAATCTCCTCATAACTGCTCTTGCATCCAAACAGTGATCCTTTCAAATATCCTATCACGTTCTAATTCATTGCATAGGTCATGATAGTGGTGAGGATATTGTATGACAGTTTTTAGAGATTTATCAATTCCACTAGCAAAGAGTTTAGTACTTTCTGGATCTACCACTTGATCCTGCTCACCAATGAGAAAAAGCATCGGTGCACGCATGTAATAGGCCTGCCTTCTTATCTTCTTCGACCACTCGTAGATTTCCTTTGCCATCCTGGCCGTCATAAATTTTGAAATAAGAGGGTCCGTATAAAATTCATTGGCCTTAACCGGATCTCTAGTTAAATGGGCACCTTTATATAAAGTCGGTAAATGAAAAAATGGAAAAAGGATTTCAATTTTTTTTACAACTTTCTCTAAAAGGATCTCATATTTCACAACTGGTCGAATACAAGGGTTAGAAAGAATAATCCCTTTAAGACTAGGAGGAGGATTAGTTGCAAATGTCGAAGAAAGGGCGATCAGTCCCCCCATACTATGTGCAAAAATCCAGTGATGAGCGTCTGGAAGCTTCTCATGCTCCCTTCGTGCAATCATCTCCATATCATCAATGAGAATTTGGAGAGATTTAAAGTAGGCCCTTGCCCCACCACTTCTTCCATGACCGAGATGATCATAGGTAGTAATTTTAATATTATCGAGATGATCTAAAAGATATGTGATGAACTCACTAAAACGACCTGCATATTCGATCGCCCCATGGACCAGTAGAATATGCTGTCTAGGATTTCCCTTCTGATAGTGCCTTAAAAAAAGAAGAGATTCTCCATTACTTGAAAGAATCTCTTCATCATCAATACTAAATTTTTTAACCATAGAGGTGCTAGTTTTCTTCAATATACTTTTCAATCGAACGACTTGCTTCCTCACTCAAGTTTAAAAACCTGAATGAAAAACCTGCATTGCCTTCCAATAATCTAACAACTACTCCAGAAGCAGTGAAGTGATAATCCGTATTTTGTGGATGCACATTAATACTGATTCTGTCTCCTGCCTTCCCTTTGAATTGGTCTGTTAGAACCTGCATTCCACCAATTGAAATGTCTCTGCAAATTCCTTCAAATACGGCTTCATTATTTTGAACAAACATTCTAGCAACAAAAGGTTTTCTTAGAGCACTTCTTCGCTCCTCTTCCTTAATCATTGGAGGGACTTCTTCAAAGACTTCTTGATAATCATCAAAGTCTGCAAGAAGTTTCCACTCTCTCATCCCATTCATAAACAAAAGAGTTTTTCCGTTTATGCGATTTTCTTTAAAAAGTTGCTTGAGCTGCACCAGTGTGAATGGCCCGTAATCATTAGGGTTTCCGCCTCTATCCATCCCGATCCGGATAAATAAACTTCTATCATTAGGATTGATATCAGCGAGCATTGGATCCACATATTCAATCTTTGAAATCATTGGTGGGACATTGGGAGTGGAATCTACGTTAAGTTCACTGACCTCTCGAATTTTTTTCCAATTATCAAATCCCTTTTTCCACACATAATCTAGCTCGCCTAGTGTTTTAGAACTAATAAGAGATTGGATTGTTTCAAGGGAAACAGGTCCTTGACGATTACCCTGTTGAACATAGTACCAATTTTCACTCATATAAAACCTCAAGCCATTGAAATAATTTATTTTTTATTTTATCAGCTCCTTCTCAATTAAGGAGGAAAGGAAGATTTTGCCTAGTACTTACCAAAACTATAATGCTCAGGAACTAAAGTTATTAATCTAACCTTGCGATAAGGTAGAAGAGTAATAATAAGGTGTTTTATGAAATCAATATTTCTACTTTCTTCGCTTCTGTTTCTCTTCTCCTGCGGTAAGGAGCAATTTGGAACAGCTGTTCAACAGGAATCAAAGCAAGCAGACTCGTTAAAGAGTTTCACTCAATCTTCCTGCTCCAGCTTTACTCTCATTCGACCTAAAGTAGATATTATTTATATAGTGGATAACTCCTACAGTACTCACTACCTTAGTGCTGCTCTTAAGACTTCTGTGAAAAAAACACTAAGCTCAATTTCTTCAGATTTTGATTACCGAGTTATCAGTACCCCACTTCTTTCTAATGATGTTAATAACTACTCTGTTTTTACAAACTCATCTGAGCAGGTGCCTATTCCTTCGAAGGTAGTGCTTACTCCTGAAGCTCTTATTGATCCGATCTTTGTTAATTTACAATCAGGAGCAGAAAAAGGACTCAAGCGAGCAGTCGATTTTATGTCGGCCCATACAAGTTCAGGTCTGCTTAGAAATGGCGCCTATCACCTCATGATCTTAGTTTCTAATGGACGCGATGAAGAAGTTGAAACGATTCTTGTGCCAGGTAGTGAGGAAACAACTGTTAACCAGACTCTCTTTAATCAAAAGCTCGCAAGTTTTAAGCAAATAAAGCAAAATTTAGCTTCTCAGCAACTTCGCTTATTCTCAGCTACCGCTTCAACTGCTTGTCACGATGGGTGGAGAGATTCTCGTAAATCGTATCAAAAAATGAGTGAGGAACTATATACTTTTTCTGGAGCATCAGATAGTGGCACCAATGATATTTATGATCTTTGTGGAACAGGTCTTCAAACTCTCTTCTCAGGAGTGAACAACTCTATCCAAAAAGTATTGCAAAAACATGAGTATCGATATTGGCCCATTTCTTTTGCCGATAACAATGAGACTACTGTTGACCTCACTAAGTTAAAAGTTTTCAAAGTAAGTAACAACAGTGCCCAATTAATGGATCCTAGTACTTGGACCTATTATAAGCATCAATCAAGTACTCCTCTCAATACAAGAGAACTTCCTACTCCAGGTGAACCCGTGAGTGGTAAGCATTTTATTAGGTTTAATGAAAGAATTGTTTATCCTGATTGTGTGCAAGTGACGTCAACATCTAAGACTGAATACTTTGGTTATATAACTCTTCCACGTAAACCTATTATTAATTCGATTGTTGTTAAGATTAATGGAATCGTTGTACCTAGTAGTAGCACTAATGGCTGGAGTTATCATCACTTTGTAACAACCCCTATTAATATCAAGATGCCTTATCCCACTGCCGATCATCAATATCCGGCCGTAATGAAATCAGGCTTCATGATTAAATTAAATGGTGAACAGAACTACTATAAGTCCGGAGACAGTGTAGAGGTCAATTACCAACCAGATGCTATCGAGTAACAAAAAAAAGCCCCTCTTCCGAGGGGCCTTTACTTTCTATTTAATCTTCTCAATAACCATACTTAGTGCTTCCCCACCACCAATACAAAGAGTGGCAAGTCCGTACTTAGCATTTTTCTTTTTCATGGCATTCATTAGAGTGACTACGATTCTTGTTCCACTTGCTCCAATTGGATGACCAAGAGAAACTGCTCCTCCATAGACGTTAACTTTCTCATGAGGGATTTCAAGAGACTTCATAGCTGCCATAGTTACAGCTGCAAAAGCTTCGTTGATTTCAAAGAGGTCAATTTGGTTAACTGAAAGACCTGCCTTATCGAGAGATTTTTTAATGGCCTCAACCGGAGCAGTTGTAAACCAAGTTGGATTTTGAGCGTGACTTGCAAAACTTATAATTTTAAATTCTGCAACACTAGCGAACTCTTCGCCACCGAGAACAACTGCCGCTGCACCATCGTTGATAGTTGAAGCGTTAGCTGCAGTGATTGTTCCATTCTTATCGAAAGCAGGTCTAAGAGTTGGCATCTTTTCAAAGTTACCTTTACTTGGCCCTTCATCTTCAGTGATTTCAACTTCACCTTTTCTTCCAGCAATTTTTACTGCCACGATCTCCTCTTTAAAAACGCCTGCGCTTTGAGCAGCTTGTGAACGTTTAAAAGATTCAATCGCAAATGCATCTTGCTCTTCGCGAGTCATATTGAATTTTTTTGTACACTCTTCAGCGCAATTTCCCATGGCCTGATTTGTATAAACATCAGTTAGTCCATCCCACTGCATAGTATCTTTCATTTCTGTAGCGCCAAACTTAAAACCTGTTCTTGAATTAAGAAGAACGTGTGGAGCAAGAGACATGTTCTCCATTCCACCTGCAACGACTACTTTATTTTCACCTGTCATGATTGAACGTGCGCCAAGAATGATTGACTGAAGTCCTGAACCACAAACTTTACCAACTGTTGTACATGGTACAGATTCTGGAAGACCTGCAAAGATTGCGGCCTGACGTGCTGGGGCCTGCCCCTCGCCTGAAGTTAAAACGTTACCCATAAAAACTTCATCTACTTTATTTTTATCTACACCAGCTTTGGTGAGTGCGCCCTCAATTGCAGTAGCACCTAGCTTTGTCGTAGGAACAGTTGAAAGTGTTCCTAAAAATGAGCCTAGAGCAGTTCGTGCCCCACCAAGAATATAAACGGCCATTTCTACCTTCCTTTTAGAGTAATGATTGTCAAAAACTAACAAATATTTTAATGAAGGGGTTAAGATATTACTACCCCATTTATTTCCTTAGGCGGATTGTCATGTTTGCACGTAACCCTGATTCTAAAAACCCACAAAACTTTCCACCTGAGTGGATTGAAGGCTTCTCCCGACTCCTCAATAGCACTTATAAGTCTGATTGTACTAAAAACAAGCGTTTCTTCGATGTCTATGGTCAAATTTACTCAGAAGAGCTCCTCGTTATCATTTCTTATCTCTCTGAAGTAGATGAAATCATCACTCCTGTAACTCTGTTCCTTTCCTGTGAAAAACATCAAATGGATACAGAGGAGAAAGTAAAAAACACTCAGAAAAACTTTATTGATTTAGCTGGTCTTTTCTTTGATGAAATCCTTAAGAAGGATGATGATGTGATTGAGTTCGAACCTGTCTGGCAGGAAGTCACTCATAACAAAGAAACTTACCACTATAAACTCACTCGAGAAAATATCACTCTCTCCTTAAAGG
>CAYWMU010000181.1:0-5610 GCA_964459395.1 uncultured Bacteriovorax sp. | reverse complement strand
AAGACCTAAATAAGAAGTTCTTTAAAGTTCCACTTTTAATTGCAACTTCTGTCTTTTCAATTTCTATGATTTTTCTCTGGGTTGTTCATTACTCAGAGATGAATAAAGCAATCATTCTCATTGGCGGTGGTTACGCTGTTATGTGTTTTGCTTTTCTTCTTTTTCAGATTGCTGCCTTCGTTCGTGCTCACGTTGTTTACGATGAGGATGTAGAAGGGATTAAGATGAAAGTATTTGAGGTAGAAAAAGATGAATTTAAAAAAGCTCTCTGACTACTTTAGAAACGGTTCGTTTTGTTTTTATTGTAATGTTGACTCCGAAGAATTAAAGGCTTTTGTCATTATCGTAATCGGAGGACTAGTATTTGCGTCCATTTGCTTTGCAATTGGTGCTTACTTTAGAGGTTTCTTTAATAACGTCGAAAGCCTTGAGATCAAGGGAAAAGTTTTAGATTTAGAGTTAGAGGGAGAAGACAATGGAAGATAATAAAAAGTTGGATGAAAGAGATTTTCATCACGGTGAAGGTCACTCTATTCCTGTTATTCTTCGAATTGCATGGGCCATTTACTTTATTGTAGCAGTTACTTTTGTTTATAACTGGGTTTGGCCAAGTTTGAAGGTATGGATTTTTAAATGATAACAGTGGAAGAACCTAAAGCAAAAAAATATACAGAGGAAGAGTCTCAACTCTTAAAGCACAAGTTTATAACACTTTTGTATACTCTGTTGATTGTTTACCTTACACTTCACCAGTTTCTCATTCCGTTAGTAAACAATCTCTTCAAAGGTCTTCCATTTGCTAGTGATATTCACTGGTATTTTGTTATTCATTTTTATGGACACTACAAATTAAGAAAAGATCGAAAACTTCCTTATGGCTTTTATGCTCTTATTTGGTTGATGACAATTCTTCAAATAGGGGTAGGGTTCATGAGTTTAGGAAAGTGGGGATTATTTAGTCTGGCGATAACTCAGATTTCTACCATTATCTTCCTTTATTTTGTTTGGCCTTTTGTGAACTATACGATTAAAGCAAAAGACGTACTCATTCATATCATTGTTGGAGGAGTTATCTTTGCAGGTATCAAATCCGTAGAAGTAAAATCAGTTAAGCCTAAAGTTAAATCCCAGAGACAAATAGTCCTTCATCAAGAAGATTTCGTTATCACTTTTCCAAATAGTTTCCCAAAAGAGCGTGAACTTTCCGTTTGGAATCTTGGTGACAGAACTTTTAATTTTGAACATGACTTTAGAATTATAAATGATAAAGATGTAAGTATAGATATCCGTCTCTACGAACTTCACATTAAATCTGATCGATTGAGATGGAAGTATAAAAGGCTTGCCCAACTCAAGCCTAATGAATCTTGGGACCTTCCTCTTGAAAATGACGTCATCTATTTGGTGAAGTCACCAGAGAGAAAAGATCTTAAAGTTTTACTACTTATTCCGCAAAACTATGAGTTCCCACTTGGTCCAGGTGAACTAAGTGTGGGGTTTAACTCTTTAGAGTGGAGAAGTCAGAAGAATGAATGAATTTATCGATCACTCTACCTTTGAGATGCTTATTCACTTACTTGAACTAAGCGTAGTCATCGGTATTGGTGTCATCATTTATATTACGAGAAAGTATTCGGCCAATGTAAACCGAGATATGGAAAAGAAATTAGAAGATGAACTACGAGATATCACCGAAGAGTAATCTTAGGACTATTGTTCCCATCACGATTGAAGTTGAAGGAAATAATCCAAGAGTTGATGTTGAGGGAATCGGACGCATTGATTTACAGGGAACTGGAAAAAAAACAGCACAGATTTATTTTAGTTTACCTGGTGAGTATAAAATTACGTTCACAGATGGTGAACTCATCAAAGAAGAAGTGATCTACGTTGATCAACAAGTTTTTTTAAGTTTTAAAAACGAATTTGGAGTCTTCTTCATTTTGTTTTTACTTGTTATGGGGGGCATTATTATATGGACCAGAAAGATTATGCAAAACAAGACAGAAAAAATTTAATTATTGGTTCAATTCATTTGACCGTTTTTCTTATCCTTATTTTAGCAGGGATTTATTTCAAGCGTGCTCTGGGTATGCCTGAGTACATGATGGCCTTCCACGGGCCAGCTGCGGTATTTTTAATTATTGGTGGCTTTAAGATCACTGAGAAACAAAGACGTCGTTTTAAAGAAGTTAAGATGGACTAATAGAGACTCATTGTGTAATTTGGGCCATGATTTTTTTTGAAAAACAGGCCCAAAGTTCACAAGCTCGCGCAGGGCGCATTCATACAGTCCATGGTGTAATCGAAACACCTATCTTCATGCCGGTAGGCACTCGCGCTTCAGTTAAAACTCTGTGGCAAGAAGACCTAGAACGACTTAATGCTCAAATTATCTTAGGAAATACATATCATCTCTACCTCCGTCCCGGTCATGAACTGATTGAGCGTATGGGGGGACTTCATGAGTTTATGAGTTGGAAAGGTCCTATTCTTACGGACTCTGGTGGTTTCCAGGTTTTTTCTCTTTCTGATATCAATAAGCTCACAGAAGAAGGGGTTACTTTTCAATCTCATATCGACGGCTCAAAGCATCTCATTACTCCTGAGAAATCAATGCAAATCCAGCGCGCTTTAGGTTCAGATATTGTTATGGCCTTTGATGAGTGCCCAAAACTTCCGGCCTCAAAAGAAACTTTGGCCACCTCTATGCAGCTTACCCATCGATGGGCCAAGCGCTGTAAGACAGTGGAGCTTAAGCCCCACCAGCACCTTTTTGGTATCATTCAGGGTGGTCTCCACGACGATCTCAGAACAGAGAGTATGGAAGGACTTAAGGAGTTAGGTTTTGATGGTTACGCTTTAGGGGGACTGTCGGTAGGTGAGAAAAATGAAGAAATGGTAGATTTTTGCCAGCGCTTTGTCCCAACTATGCCGGAAGATAAGCCTCGCTATTTAATGGGAGTAGGAAAGCCTTTAGACGTTTTGAACGGCATTAAAGCTGGCCTTGATATGTTTGATTGTGTTCTTCCAACTCGTAATGCTCGTAATGGACAGTTCCTGACTACTCATGGCCCTTTAAATATTAAGAAAGCACGTTTTCTCGAAGATAAACTACCACCCGATACGGAATGCGATTGTCAGGTTTGCTCTCGTTATACCCGAAGTTATATCAGGCACTTGTTTAATGTAGGTGAGTATCTCGCCGGCCAATTAATTAGTTATCACAATATTCATTTCTATTTAAAAATGGTAAAAGAGGCGAGAGCGGCCATTATAAATGATAAATTTGACGATTATTATCTTAAATTTTATAACAACTACACTTCCAAACGCTGGGAATAAAAGGACTTAATATGTTTGATATTTTTTCATCTGCTTACGCACAAACTACTGCGACAGGAGCGCCACAACAATCTCCTTTCATGTCATTTGTACCGTTCGTACTTATATTTCTCGTTATGTACTTTTTGATGATTCGTCCTCAAAAGAAAAAAATGCAAGAAGAACAAAACTTTCTTAGTAAACTCTCTCATGGTGATGAAGTTTTCACAAAGTCTGGGATCCTGGGAAAAATTACAGGAATTGCCGATAAAGTGGTAACTCTTGAACTAGAAGGTGGTTCTAAGATGAAGGTTTTAAAATCTCATATTGGCGGTTCTAGCACACAGCTATTGGCCGAAAAGAAGTAACTATGTTTGGTTTAGGTTTTGGAGAACTTCTCCTTATTTTTTTAATTGCTCTGATTTTCATCGGACCTAAGAAGCTTCCTGAATTGGCCAAAGGTCTAGGGGAAGGTTTGAAAGAATTTCAAAAAGCTACTAAAGGCTTTACTGATTCAGTAAATGATTCGATGGCAGCGGATGAGAAGAAAGATCCTCCAAGCATTGAAGCGCCAGCGAAGACTGAAGTCATTGCCGAAGCCGAAACAAAAGAAAATTCAGAAACCACAAAAAATTCTTAATTGTCTCTCAGAGCGCAGCTCTTTTATGAGCTGCGTCACTTATTAAATCGTCGTAATCATTTGCTCATATATTTTAAATTCGTTAGAATTTTCCTGATTTAATCGTTTATTACCTAAATACGACACGGAGTGAACATGGCCAGAGGATGGTGGATTCGTTTTAGTTTAATGTCGGTGCTCGCTTTATTGGCGGTTCTGATTATTACCCCAACGTTACTTAACTTGGATGAAAAAGGGTCATTCCCTGTAAAGCAAAAGATTAATCTTGGACTAGATCTCCAGGGTGGGCTTTACATGGTGCTGGGAATTGATTTTGAAAAAGTTTATCGTGATGAAGTTCTCGGCCAAAGTCGTCGCTCCATTAAGTTACTTGAAGAAAATGGGATCAAGGCCACTCTGGGTGCTCTAGACACTAAAGATGCTAATGATCCTAAGCAAACAATTGTCCTTACTAATCCTAGCGATGCTGATAAGGCCAAAGCAAAAATTCGTGAGTTTTATAGTTACCCTCTTCGTCTAACTCAAGACAGTGGTGTTAATCTAACTTATGGTTTGGGGAGAGAGTATCTTCGTGAAATTGAAGAAACAGCTGTTTCAAAGTCAATTGAAGTTATTCGAAATCGAATTGATGAATTCGGTGTAACTGAGCCAGAAATCGTTTCTCAAGGCCGAGATAGAATTGTTGTTCAGCTTCCAGGTGTTAAAGATATTGATCGAGCGAAGGAGCTCATTGGTAAAACTGCCAAACTTGAATTCAAGTTTGTTAACGATTCCATTAATCCAGCAACATTATCTCAGTGGCTAGAAGAGGCAAGTGCAGCTGGAGCTGAATTTAATAAAGGTGAGAGATTCTCTGATTACGTAGCAAAAGTTAATGAGATCCTTAAAGATAAGCTTCCAGCTGGGCATGAAATTGCTTTCGCTAAGGAGATGAGTAAGCTTTCAAATGATATTACAAATCTTGAACCATACCTGATTGAATTAGCATCGGCCCTTACTGGTGATGAGCTACAAGATGCAAGTGTTCGTATTGACCCTGAACAAAACCGTCCTTACGTATCTTTAGATTTTAAGGCAAGTGGAGCTAAGATTTTTGAACAAATTACCGGCGCCAATATCGGTAGACGTCTAGCAATCGTCCTTGATGATAACGTTTACTCAGCTCCTGTTGTGCAATCAAAAATTGCAGGTGGATCAGCTCAGATTACTCTTGGAGTTGGGGACTATAATACTGTTATGACTGAAGCACGTGACCTTGCTCTTGTTCTTCGTGCTGGTGCTCTTCCTGTTGAACTTGTTTTTGAAGAACAAAGAATTGTTGGTCCTTCTCTAGGTCAAGACGCTATTGAAAAAGCAGAAGTAGCAGCGGTTATTGGTTCCATTCTCGTCTTTATATTCATGATGGCTTACTATAAAAAGTCAGGAACAATTGCCTGTATCACAATCCTTTTCAACGTTATTTTCCAACTAGCTATTCTTATTCTTGTTGGGGCAACTCTTTCACTTCCAGGTATTGCTGGTATTGCTCTAACTGTTGCCATGGCCGTAGATGGAAACATCATCGTTTATGAGCGTATTCGTGAAGAACTTGCAGCAGGAGCTTCTCCTTTTGAAGCAATGAAGAGTGGATTTGATAAAGCTTTCTG
>CAYWMU010000180.1:0-5639 GCA_964459395.1 uncultured Bacteriovorax sp. | reverse complement strand
ACGACTGTTTATACTTCTTACTTTGTTTCAAAAGTAATGTTTGATTGGCATGTAGGACCAGAGAAGAAAAAACTTAGTATCTAATTTTAAGGATAAAATATGAGAAACATTGATTTCGTAAAACTATTTAAATATTTTTCGGTCCTCTCTTTTTTAGTGGTGCTAGGAACAGTTATTCTGTTTTTCACGAAAGGACTAAATTATGGTGTGGATTTCCGCGGTGGTGTGGAGATGCAAATCAAGTTCGCTGAGACTGTGGAAGCCGGGACTCTAAGAGAGCAATTAGATGGACTATATTTGAGTCAACTTCAGTCAATTGGAGAAACCTCACAAAATGAGTTTCTTTTTAAACTTGATACTGATGATATGGACCTTAACGTTCTTTCAACTAAAGTTGAACAGGCCCTCATTGAAAACTATGGTGAGGGAAAGTTTGAAATTTTAAAAACTGATATAGTAGGTCCTAAGGCCGGAGAGGAATTGAGAAACTCTGCATTTAAGGCCATCATTTGGGCAATCCTCGCCATCATGATCTATCTCGCCCTTCGTTTTGATTATAAGTTTGCTCCCGGAGCGGTAGTGGCCCTTCTTCATGACGTTCTTATTATCATCGGGGTGTTTATCATCACTGAAAAAGAGTTCTCTCTTCAAATCGTTGCGGCCCTTCTCGCTATTATTGGTTACTCGGTAAACGATACTGTGGTTATTTATGACCGTGTTCGTGAGGTCGAATCAGAGAATCCAACTCTTTCAACTTTTGAAGTCATTAACCGCTCGATCAACGAAACTATGGCCCGTACAATTAATACTTCATTAACAACGTTAGGGGTTTCAGTGGTTATGCTTATTTGGGGTGGCCCGGTAATTCACGATTTCTTCTTTGCTATGGCAGTAGGTCTTATTTTAGGTGTTTACTCGACGATTTTCATTGCTGTGCCTATGACTGTCGTATTTGAGAAGTTCTCAGCCAAATCGGCATGATAAAAATTTTTCTTGGACTTTTGTTACTTCTAGTAACCTCATTCTCTTTTGCGGAGAATGAGGTTACTGAATTTGAGGAGATGGACGAAATTCAAGAAATCATTGATCGTAATAAAGAAATTCACACGTCTACAGAAAATATTTTTCCCACCATTAACCTTGAAGCACTAAAAGACCCTCGCATCAAAGATAAGATCTCTAAGCAATTTGATGAGTCTAATATTTCTTTGATGTCCTTAGAGAAAAAAATAAAATATTTTAATGAGCATTTTGAAGGCAATCCTTTGAAAGAGCTGCTCGATAGAGTTCCTAAAATTCGAGATATTTTTGTCGACGTAATTACTGATAAGAAATCTATTCTGGGTCTTCTTTCGATCTTCCAAAAAGAAAAAGAAAGACTCTATGCTCTTTATATCATCGTAGGCCTTTTCATTTTAAATATTATTCTTAGAAAAATCTTCATTAGTGCTCAGACAGGTTTCTTCTCACGCTTTATACTAAGAATGACCATCAGTCTTTTTTGCTCAATACTTACAATAGGAAGCCTTTTCTACTTATTTCAAAAAGAGCTTAGTCCTATTGTAAAAATTGTAAAGTCTCACTTTTAGCTGTAGGAACTTACTAGTCCGCCTTCTGTGAATTCAACATCTAGAGTGATGGGACAATTAAGGAGAACGGAAATAGGGCAGTTACCCTTAGCTTCTTCGGCAATTTTTCTTATTTTCTCGTGATCAGATTTGCATTCAATAATAGCAGTTAAATGAGACCCTTTAACCTTTAGTTCTTGTGCTTCGATTTCGCAGGTCACTTCAATTTGATCCGGATTAATATTTTCCTTTTCAAGTGAAAATCTTAAGGCCATGGCGTAGCAAGCGGCATGGGCCGATGAGATAAGTTCTTCCGGATTGGTAGTAGGGGCGTCTCCGATTCTTCCTTTGTAGGTATAATCTAAGTGATAGGCACCTCGGCCAGAATGGACATAGCCTGTACCTTCTTTAAAAGTTCCTTCCCAATTGGCCTTTGAATGGACTTTCATATTTCCTCCTTGTAGCAGATCATTCAGTAAGCAGTGTTGTTGCTACAAGGCTTTTTGAAAATGCGAAGTGAATCTAGACGTCGTGACCAGGTTACTGTTTAGGTATACAACCACTTCGTCTGTCATGAGGCGGGTACTGTGAAATGGCACCATTCTCATTGCTGACATTATCACTGATACTATCCTGTCCAAGTTCGTTTGTGCCTCGAACTCGGTAGATGCGTTGATTAGCACTTTGGACATAAGGTGCTTCTTTATTAAGTGGATAGTAGAAGTAAACGGCGACATTGGAGACGTTCTCGTCTGTGGGTGCTTTTAAAGTTCCATCACTATCTTGGTAAAACCATACTTGTTTCAGATCTGTTTCACGAATCAAGATATAGTCATCCGGCGCATTCTGAAGATTTCCGTCGGGAGTTCTAAAGGTATCACCTTTCTTTACTCCGATATAAAGTCCTTCAGTATCGACTTGGATCACATCTCCTAGCGCACGAAAGAGTGGGTTATTGAGTTGATAGTGAGCATTTGTTAAGCAATATGAGCGGTAATTACTCTGATCAATCCATGGGGCCATGTACTGGCCAAGGTTAGCAAGAGAAGAAGAGTTCCCTGCTTCTGTTGTAAGCTCTGGAGCTCCGGCCCAACTAAAGGGATTAAAAAATCTCGTTCCTGCAGGGATACTTCCACCGTAGTGAATAACCTTCTGACGAATCATATCGTTGACTTCGGCCACACCATTTCCATCGTTATCAAAGAAGCGTGGATCTGTATTATCCCAAAGAGTGAAAGTTCCGGGTGATTGTTCGAAACGAGGATAGAGTTCATTATCTTCCATTCCATAAAGAGGATTGAAAATATCGTGACAAATCAGATTTACCACTCCTGCGGCAACAGGAGTCGGAGGAGTCCGAGGTTGGAAATAGAAATGCATACGGTAAGCATTGTCGTAATAGATATCACCGGTGTTACTGTCAGTGGAGTATTCACGAATAAGACAAGCGTACTGTGTGATAGGGTTAAGCTTCAATGGACCCAGCACAGGGCTTTGAACATCCTCAGAAAACTTTACGATCTGTACTGAGTTAGACTGTGCTCTTGAAGAAGTCTCAACAAGAGTGAGAACGTAAGTTTTATTTTCTGAAAGAAGACCACTTACGTTTGCAGTAATTGAGTTTGACCTTGAAGCAATACTAGTATCGATTTCGGTTACATTACCTGAGCTATCTTTAGCTTCTATAATACACTTTGCATTCTCAGTATCGGTCTCGAGAGGAACAGTACACCAACCGTGTACAGAGCCGAAGCCACCTAATTGAACTTGCGGACCAATAGAGAAGTTGGCGAAAAGAATTTCAGAGCCATTTGTGTTTTTTCCATTACAAAAGCTTGCACAGTTACCATAGCTAACAGGTTTACCATCTTTACAGATACAAAAGTCATCCTTCATTTAATGTCATTTGTAGGGCGAGTGATCTCTACGGGTTCATCATCTTCAACATCATCATCTCCGATAGTTTGGGCCGGTGTACTGATCGACCTTTGCGGCAATGTATCTTGGCATGCAATCATCGTGACCAGCATTAAGATGGAAAAAAGCGATGTTATAAGCTTTGAGTTCTTCATAATCCTTGAAACCTCTCTCTATCTTTTCGAATTTTCTGGGGCAAATCTTTAAGATGTGTAGATAAAAGAGGAAGGTTTATGTAATATTAGCTAGTTAAGGTTAGAAGAGGAAAAAAATGCATGTTTTGTTCATGAGGCCATTAATAATTTCCTTGTTCTGTCGATAAGCATTGAAAATTAGACGTATTTTCCAAGGAGAATAATATGACGAAGGCTGATCTCATTGCAGTGATCGAAAAACAGGCCAATTTACCTCACCATCAAGCAGAGAAAATCGTAAACATCTGTTTTGATAGTATGATTCAAGCTCTTTTTGATGACGAGCGCATCGAGATTCGTGGCTTTGGTTCATTTGCTAACAGAAACTATAAGGCCTATGAAGGAAGAAATCCTAAAACAGGTAAAGTAGTGAAGGTTAGTCCGAAAAAAGTTCCTTTCTTTAAAGTTGGAAAAGAGCTTAAAGAAATGGTTGATGAAGGAAAAGATAAATACGTTATTCGCGAAGCCTAGTCGAATAAGGGGGGGGGGAAGCTCTCCCCTTTAGCTCAGCAACCTATAATAAATCTAAAGATTGCATATATTCGACTCTATAATTCCAATAATTTTTTTATAAAAGAAAGAATCTAAGGTAATCTGAGCCAAGAAAAGGGATTTGTTGGATTTATGAGAAAAAATATTTTGGTCGTAGAAGATGATAATTCCATCAGAGAACTTTTAGTGGAGTTCTTAGAGAGTGAAGGTTATCTGGTAGACAGCGCAAATAATGGTCTAGAAGGTATTAAGTTTCTTGAAGCTAAAACACCTGACCTTATTTTAGTTGATTTGATGATGCCCGTGATGGATGGATATGCATTTCGTACAGAGCAGTTAAAGCACGATGTTTGGAAAAATATTCCAACTGTCGTAATGTCGGCTGAGGCCAACGCTCGCGAGAAGATGAAAAAATTCAATGTAACAGCATTTCTTAGTAAGCCAGTTGAGCTGGATACTATCTTACAAACAGTAGAAAGGTTCTCTTAATCATGTACAAACTTTTTGGCATACCCAATTGCGATACGGTGAAAAAAGCTCGCCGTTTTTTAGAATTGCAAGGTATTGGTGTTAACTTTATTGATTTTAAAAAACAAGCTCCGACAGAGAAGGATATTCAAAGGTGGATGGAAGCCTTTGGGGGAATGCCCGTCAATAAGAAAGGGCAGACTTATAGAAAGTATAAGGATCAGTTCGAGGCACTTGATCTCAAGTCCCAAATTATTTTTCTTAAAGAACATTCCTCTATGATTAAAAGACCAATTCTTGAAACAGACGCTGGAGTCGTTTTATCCTTTGGTTTTGACGAAGAAAGCTACAAAACTATCATTTCTTAGTGTAAGATGGGTGGGTTTAAAAAAGGATCCACCCGTCATGACAATCGCTAAAATTCAAAAGTACCTCGAAGAAGTTGCCCTTTTAAATAATGCCTCCGCTCTTGCCCACTGGGATATGGAAACAATGATGCCAAGTGAAGGTATTGAGTCCCGGGCAAAATTACTCTCTTACTTAGGAAGTAAGTCCCACTCGCTGAGTACATCAAAGAAATATAAGGCATTACTTGATGCAACTAAGAAATCAAAGTTATCCCCGCTAGAAAAGAAAATGCTCAAAGAGCTTATTTGGGATTACGACCTTAATAATGCTCTACCTGCTAAACACGTTGAAGAGATAAGTCTAGCTTCAACAACGGCCCACCATGTTTGGGCGCAAGCTCGAAAGAATAATGATTGGGATACTTTCTTTCCTCATCTTCAAAAGCTTATCGATCTAAAAAAACGTGAAGCCACTTACTATAAGGCCAAAACTCCTTACGATGCTCTTATTCGTCAATTCGATAAGAACTTCACAGTAGAGGATATTACAAAAATTTTCTCTGAATTAAGGAAAGGTCTCACTAAGCTTGCTAAGCAAGTTAATGAAGATGGACGTTTTGTTAAAATCAAAGACCTCTCAGCTCCATTTGCGA
>CAYWMU010000179.1:0-5758 GCA_964459395.1 uncultured Bacteriovorax sp. | reverse complement strand
CGTCAATATTAATCTCTCTCTTTCTTCTGGAGATGATGAGCATAAAGAAATCTCTCCAAATGAACTCGATCTTTCTCTCTCTGATGAGGAAGTGATAGATTTAGGAGATGAGCTAAAAGAAGAGTTCTCAGTGGAAGGAGAGGGAGAGTCGCATGATGAACAAACACTGGACGAACAGCTTCTGGATGAACAGTCAGATGAAGAAGTATTGGATGAAAGTTTCAATCTAGGAATTGATTCAGAAGAAGAAATCCTTGATTTCTCCCTAGATGAAGACGGGGAAGATGAGAATCCAGAAAATTATTCGGACCCACTCAAAGATTATTCTTCACCTCAAATTCAACTTGATAGCGAAGACCTCACTGAAGACGTGAGGGCCAAATTGAAAGAAATTGATGCCATTATGGAGGAAGATGCAACCAATGCAGGTCTTCAATTTCAAAGTGGTAATCTTGAAGAAGAAGAGGATGAAAGTGTTAGTTATCTAGATGATGATGAACCTGAGGGAGAGGACTTAGAGGACTTCTCTTTTGATGGTGAAGATGTAGAAGTTGAGAACTTATCTGATGAAGAGATGTTCACCTCTCAAGAACATAATGAAGATGAATCTCTCGTTGGAGACTTGAATTTATCTGAGTTTGACTTATCTACTGAAGAGGATGTCCCAGTGACAGCAGCAGAGGTAGAAGAAGAGATACCCGTTGCACAGGCTCCTTCCAAAAAACGAAAAAGAAAAGAAAAAGAGACAGGAACGTCTAAATCACTTGATGACATTTCCCAAGCCTATACTGGAGAAATTGAGCGAACCCAGGCAACGATTGCTAATTTACGAGCAGATCGCGATGAACTTCTTAAAAGAATTGATCATTTAGAAGAAGAAAAACTTCTCGGACATCGAAATTCATTAACCCTAAGAGCTGAGTTAGATGAAAAGAAAATTGAACTTACAATTTTGCGAAAGAAACTTAACGAAGAAATTAATGAATTAAAAGATAGTATTCGAATCTTTGAAGAGAAAGTCCTCATTCTTGAAGAGAAGAATAAGTATCTTCAGCAAGAGTTAGAAACTGCTAGTCAAAAAAATAAGATTGATCTTAAGAGAGTAATGCTTAGAGAAAGAGAACTTGAGCAAAAACTTGAATTATTGAAAGCGGATGCTGAAACTCAGATAAGAAATAGAGATCTTAAAATTCTTGAATTAAAAAGAAAAATAGATGGTATGGAGTTTGATATGGAATCAATCTCTCAACAGGAAAAGAAAACTCTTGAAAGCCGTTTTGAGCTGGAAGATAAGCTTGATAAGGCCATTAGAACTTTAAGAACTGCTATTTCTACTCTGGAAGAAGACGGGGATAGGAGTAGCACTTTAGAAGCGATAAAGAAAAACATTGAAATGTAATGACAAATAAACAATTAAAAATTCTAACTATTGGACTTTCGCCGGACATGGTGGAAGGTATAAAAAAGAAACTTAAGCGTTTTAAGTTGCAGTTTAATATTTCAATTGTAAACACTCTTCAAGATGCTGAGGTGAGTGCACGAGATTTTAGTGCCATCTTTTTTTATTCAAATCTCCAGCCTCAAAAAGTTTTAGATAGTATAAAGAAGATTAATCATCGTTTTCCTAAGTCTGGTCTCATATGGCTTACGGCCAAGGTGGATATTAAATCGGCAATTCACAGTTTTCGTTTCGGTGCATTTGATATTTTGACCCTGCCTCTTGATGATCGAGATGTGAACATCGTGCTGAATAGGTTGAAGCTTTATGGTGCTTTTCAGGCCGGAGTCATGAGTCCTGAAAGGGCAGTGCTCCAGATGTTTTCGCATCCAGAGAGCTTTACAGAGAAATCGGAAGTTTCTTCACAACTCATGCGTTACTTAGAAATCTTCTTTGACTTTGAAAAGAAAATTCAATTTAAGGCCAATGAGAAAAGTTTAAGTTCAATTCAAAAAAAGCTTAGGCTCTCAGATCGCCAGATTAAAAGAATTAAGCGTTTCATTGCTGATGACTTCGGACTGATCTTCGGACTGAGATTTATAAATGATAAGTTCTATTTTCTCTTAAAGGACAAGGATGGGTTCGTAAACTATCTCGTTCTCAGAAATAAGTCTTCTTGGGAAGTCAATGAAGTGGTCAGTGAATATCTATCAAATGTTATTAGAACTTCTTTATCAATTCTTGCAGAAAATAGACGTCATCAAAACATTTTAGAGTTATCGATGACGGATGAAATTACAGGACTTTTTAACCAAAGAAAATTGGTGGAAGATCTTGAATACTATATCGCTCGCTTTCAACAGGACAAAGTAGGATTTAGTCTGCTCTTTATTGATATCGACTACTTTAAAACGGTTAATGACTTATTTGGACATGTCATAGGAAGCCAGCTTTTAATTGATATGTCGAAAGTTCTAAAATCTCAACTGAGAGAAACGGATCTTGTCTATCGCTATGGTGGAGATGAATTCATTGTTCTTTTACCTGAAACGACTCTTGAGTTAACTAAGAAGATTGCTGTTCGGATTAATGAAAAAGTGAAATCTGAGACTTTTAAAATCACGGATGGACCTGATTATAATTTATCATTGAGTATAGGAATTGGGCGTTTCCCAGAGGATGCGACCGATGCTAAATCAATTATTCATTTCGCTGATGAGATGATGTATCTATCTAAGAAATCTGGACGGGGTAAGGTCTTTCACGTCACAGAAGTTAATCATAGTCAGTAAAAAAAAGCTCCCTTTCGGGAGCTTTTTCATTATGAATGTCTGTGAGTTGATCTTTTAGCAGGACCCGTCTTTTTAACTGTTGCTTTACGAGTTGCCGTTTTCTTAGCGGGAACTTTGGCCGATTTCGCGACTGGCTTCTTAGCTGTCACTTTTTTCTTTTCGTTAACTACTTTCTTAACTGTCTTACGAGTTGTAGGTGCTGCAGAAGAGGCTTTTTTAGAAGAGGCTTTCTTCTGATCTTTTTTAATTCTTGAATTCAGTTGATTGATAACTTTATCAAGTTTCTTTTGAAGACCATCGAGCTCTTTTCTTTGTCTGGCAATGAACTTAAGGGCCTTAGCTTCAATATCATTTTTTTCTTTTTCAATTTTCTTTTTTATTTCTCTTAGTTCTTTCCCTTCTACTTTACTAAGAACTTCTTTACGAGTTTCTTGAATAAATGAATTTACATGATTTTTTACTTCATCCATGTTGATATCGTTAATGAATGATTCAACATCAGATTTCATTCTGCTGAACTTATCGAGAAGTAATTTCTTTTTTTCCATCATGTGATAACCCCTTGAAGTATTAAAAGTAAAAGTTTGAGCATTTGTTTATCGGTACTCGGTAACCAAAACCAAAGGACTTTGCCTTAATTTTTATAATAGGACAAAACTGCGCCCTTTTGTATTCAGATCTGGTGAAGAGTTTGATCACGCGATCAACCTCACTTTCATTAAATCCCTTAATAATTAACTGATCTCTGGACATTTTGTAACTTAAGATACCCTCAAGAATAGCATCGAGTCTTTCGTAAGGGGGAAGAGAGTCCTGATCAAGTTGATTAGGGCGAAGCTCTGCGGATGGACCGCGATTAATAATTTCTTCAGGGATAATTCCTGGAGAGATTTGATTGAGGTAATTTGCCAGCCAAAAAACTTCAGACTTATAAAGATCTCCCAGGAGTGAAATAGCTCCTACTGAATCTCCATACTGAGTAGAGTAACCAACGGCCAGTTCTGATTTATTTGAAGTATTAATGACCATGGCCCCTGTTTGATTTGAGCGAGTGTAAAGAAGCATTCCACGCAAGCGCGCTTGGACGTTCTCATCTGTGAGGCCACTAAAATCCTCTTGAAAGTTTTGAGTAAAGGTATTTTTCACTGCGGAGTGCAGGAACTTAATAGGAAGATGCTTCAAAGGAATATTATTATCTCTGCACATCTTTTCACAAAGCTGTGTACTCAGACTCGAAGAGTGAATACTCGGCATATAAATGGCCTCAACAGTTTGTTCTTTTTTTAAGGCGAGTTTAACGATGGCAAGAACGAGAGCAGAGTCAAGTCCTCCAGAAAGGGCCACTAAGAAATGCTTGAAACCACTTTTCTGAGCGTACTCCTGTAAACCAAATGCCAAGGCCTTGAATGCTTGCTCACAATCTTTTTCTGTCCATCTCTTAATGAGGGGAAGCTTCCCTTCAAAACTTAATTGAGGAAGGAAAAGCTCTTCCCATAAAATTTGTTTTTTAGGCTCATAGGGATCATAGTGATTTAGTTTTTCAGGTAAAGAGAAAGACTTGCTCTCTGCTTCAAAGGAAGCGAGCTCGATAATGGTTTGATCATTATTGATGACAAAGCTTGATCCATCAAAAACAATTTCGTCCTCTCCTCCCACTCGATTGAGATAAATAAAGGGAGCTTGAAAAAGTTGAGAGAGGCTTTGGGCCCGGCTTTTCCTTTTTGAGTCTTTATTCAAATCAAAAGGAGAAGCCGACAGATTGATAATGGCATCCACTGTGATTTTTTTAGCTTTAATTTCTTCTAGCATTAATTGACAGGGATCAATCTTGTAAAAACTTGATGCCCACATATCTTCACAAATGAGAAGACCAAAGGTTTGCTCGTTATACTTATAGAAACAATTTCCTTCAGAGTTATTGAAATATTTTTGCTCGTCAAATATATCGTAGTTAGGAAGAAGCCTTTTGGTATAAATTGTTTTTAAACCTTCTCCTGGAACGAGTTCGTAAATAACATTTTTTATTTCCTGCTCATGATACTCAAGCCCACCACATAGTGCGCGCCAGTTATGCTTAGGAAGACCTTTGAGCCATAGATTAATTTCTTCAATGTGTTTAGAATAGGCCTCTATGAATGAGCTCTGAAGAACTAAATCTTTAAGAGGATATCCCGCTAAGAATGTCTCCGGAAAGAGGTGCAAACCTGGCGCTTGGCACAACTGGGCTAAGCTCGTGAAAATTCCTTCGAAGTCTGCGAGTGTGTGATGAGTTTGGTGAAGATGTAGGTTTGTTTTCATTGTTGTTAAGGCCATATAGCTTGACACGTTGCTTAAGTATTGGGATATCAGTTTCACATATATTATACACAATTCAAGAGACTAATCATGCATAATTCAAAGATGGGAAAGGTGTTAATTATTGGTGCAGGCTTGGCCGGTTCTGAAGCAAGCATGTACTTGGCAAGAAACGGTGTGAAGGTTGTCCTTGCAGAAGGAAAAACTCTTAAGCTTAATCCTGCTCAGAAAGTTGAAACATTTGCTGAATTGGTTTGTACAAACTCTTTAAAGTCTCTTGACCCAACTTCCGCACATGGTTTGTTAAAAACAGAAATGGAAACTCTAGGGTCTTTCATTGTGAGCATGGCCAAAAGGTACGCCGTACCTGCTGGTGACGCGCTTGCTGTTGATAGAGAGAAGTTTTCTCAAGCGATTACAAATGAATTAGTTGATCAGCCTAATATTGAAATTATTCACCGAGACGTTACTGATCCCTTGGCCCTCAAAGAAGAAGTGGGCGCAGATTATGTCATCGTTGCCACCGGACCACTTACGAATAAAGGGCTAGAAGATTGGATCGCTAAAGAAATTTCAGAAGATGATTTTTATTTCTATGATGCTATCGCTCCAGTGGTAGATGCGGACACTCTTAATTATGATCGACTTTATTTTAAAGATCGTCATAAAGACATGGAAGAAGGGGGCGACTACCTCAATTCTGCTATGACAAAAGAAGAGTACTACGCTTTTA
>CAYWMU010000178.1:0-5800 GCA_964459395.1 uncultured Bacteriovorax sp. | reverse complement strand
GCACCATTCCGCTTTCTTATTTCTCCAGAAGCAGTGATTTGGTCTGCATGTACATGGGTATCAAGAACATATCACTGCTTCTGGAGAAATAAGAAAGCGAACTGGTGCAAAGGTAGGTATAAGTTCGGCCTATGATATGGCCTGCCCAGATCTGCATCTGGAAGATGGACAGGAATTACAGTTTGGTAAACATACTATCAGATCCATCCATACTCCTGGCCATACTAGCGGGTGCTTATCTTATCAAGTAGGAAACATGGTCTTTACGGGAGATGCCTTACTGGTGAGAGGATGTGGAAGAACTGACTTTCAAGAAGGATCTTCTGAAAAACTTTTTCACAGTGTAAGAGATAAAATCTTTAATCTGCCGGATAATACAATTGTGTATCCTGCTCACGATTACAAAGGATTTACCAAGACTAGTATCGAACTTGAGAAGCGTCTGAATCCAAGATTGAAGCTGGAAGTAAATAAAGAACAATTCATCGAGATCATGTCTAATTTGAAGCTTGCCTATCCAAAGAAAATTCAAGAAGCAGTACCAGCAAATCTACAATGTGGTTTGCCCTTGAAATCTGAAATACTTAATAGTGGATTCGTTGATGGAATACCGACAGTGACGCCAGAGGATCTGCATACCAAATTGGGACATGTGAAAGTTATTGATGTGCGTGGTCCTGATGAATACAACAACGAACTAGGGCATATACCTAGTGCGGATCTTGCAACTTTAGGTCCTCAATTGGATAAGAAGCTTGATGGAGAGGATAGACAGGAAGAACTGGTTTTTGTTTGTCGATCGGGTAAACGGTCTGCGGAAGCGACAAAAATGGCCATGCACAAAGGCTTTGAGAAAGTCTATAGCCTCCAAGGTGGAATGCTTAGATGGAACGAATTACGCTTTCCTTTCGAACGTGATATGGGCGGCTCTTGAGAGGTGCATATGAACAATACTTATTGGGACAATGTTTACCTAGAAAAATCAGAAGAAGATATGAGCTGGTTTCAAGAACATCCGGTTAAGTCCTTAGAGATGATCAAAGAATTAGGTCTTTCAAAATCGGGATCTATTATTGACATAGGCGGGGGAGACTCCCGCCTGGTAGATCATCTACTCACTGAAGGATTTGAAGATCTATCAGTTCTTGATATTTCTGAAGTTTCTTTGAAAAAATTAAAAAATAGACTTTTGGGTGCTGGGAATAAGGTTGCATACCTTGTTTCAGATGTGACAGAGTTTCGGCCGCCAAAGCTATATGATCTCTGGCATGACAGAGCAACATTTCACTTTCTGACTAGTATTGATCAGATTAATAAATACCTGGAAACTGCGAATGCAGCTCTTAAACCTGGTGGGAATTTAATCATAAGCACATTTTCAAAAGACGGTCCTGAGAAGTGCAGTGGATTGCCTATCCATCAATATAGTGAATCTGAACTAAAAGAATTATTTCAACATTATTTCACAAATACTCGTTGCTTTGAAGACACACACGTTACTCCATGGGGCAAAACTCAAAGCTTTGTTTATTGTGGATTTAAGAAGAAGGTATAAAACCTTCTGGACTACAAGAGTAAGTAGTTTTAATCTATTGGAACAACTGTGCTCAAATGGCAAAGTAAGTCTTGTGAAGATTATTAAGTCCAAGATGATTTGAAATCCATTGGCCGTGGCTATTTTGCGCCACCTCCACCATCACCGCCTTTAAATTCAAGTGTTTAGAAAGAAAAACCACGTCCGATATGGACGTGGTGGACGAGTTTTAGTTACCACAAACATTCATGACTTTTTTTAAAGGGAGTTCCTCATGGGGTACTATGTACGCGCATTACCTTGGAAGAAATCTGATCCGAAGTGGAAGCTGCAGTTCGTTTCCTATAAGTCACAAGACATAAAAGAATCTAAGGCCATCAAAGCCAAAAAAGAATGGGACATTGATCCTGATCGCTGGCGCTCACTTGGAATTCATAAAATGATGACTCTTTCTGAAGCAAGGGTGAGAGCAAGGCAATTAAATGCTCAAGACTTTTTGAAACGACAAGAAGAGCGAGTGCGGAGGATTGCTATAGAGGAAAATAATAATAAGAAGAAATATGATTCAGTTTTACCCATTGAATTCGTTGAGGAGTTTGAAGCAAGATTTATTAAATCCCGAGATGCCGAAACTAGAAAGGGGAGGAGGAAAACATCTCATGCTCGATCTAAGTGGAAAGCAGCTCAACGAATGATTGTGGCACTGAAAATTGATCCATCTGAATGGTACTATTACAATAAAGAAATTTATGATTATTTCTATGAGCAAAAACTCAGCATGAGCTACATGACCTCAATTTTAACTCTGGTGAATGCCTGGGGATATTTCATCTGCCGCAAGTTAGCGAAGCCTTTTCTACCTGTCACTCGCCCACGTGGATATGAAAGGCAAAGGCTTTTAGATGCTCACTATGAGAAGAACAGGAACAGTCGAAAAGCATCTGAACCACTCATTCCGAATGCCCTTTATGAAGCTCGTGGAAAAATCAATCAAGCTAACTTCAACTGGCTTTTTATTTCTGTTTGGTTAGGTCTTAGACCTCAGGAAATTGATAATCTTCAAAACCCTGAGTTATGGAAGATTGAAACTCCTATTGTTGGCCGCAAAGTCTTTTGGATCTTTCAGACGAAGATTATCGCTCTTCCTCCAGAAGATAGATGGAAGCCAATTCCTATTTTGTATGAGGAACAAGAGTTTGCTCTCAAAATCATATCGTCGGGAAACTTCAAAAGACCTTTAATCAAAACGATGAGGCATTACTTTTCAAAAGACATCGATCTTTACGGCGGAAGAAAAGGCTTTACTGATCTCATGCTTTCAAAGGGAAACACAATTGAGAACATTTCAATCTGGATGGGGCACAGTACTCTAGATAGAACCTGGCGGAGCTATAAACAAAAAAAGAAGTTCCACCTCTGAAAAGATTAAGTAACCGACTACATAATGCTATTAACGAGTTTTCAGCGGCTTATGGGGTTCCCGTGTAATGATCTGCACCCATTTACGGCTACTGGGTGCTTAAGTTTACAAAAAATATGCCGATGTTATAATGTAATTATCAGCACCCGTTGATGATTACTGGGTGCAGGAGTTTACATGATAGAGGACCTTAAAATGAAGGCTTCTTTTACTACAGATGAAGCCCAGGAGTATGGCCTTTCCTCGCGCATGCTTTCTTATTACGTAAAGAAAGGGGTTCTTGAACGTATGGCGAGAGGAGTTTATCGCTTCTCAGATTATATTCCGAAGGATGAAAATGTACTGTGGGAAGATCTTGCAGTTGCGGCCCAGAGAGTTTCGAATGGAGTTATCTGTCTTATTTCTGCGCTTAATTACTACGGCTTGACTGATGAGCGAATGAAAGAATATTGGATCGCAGTTCCTCATTCGCAACCCCATTCGCATTTTCCTCTCTCTCGAATTGTGCGAATGAGGATTATGAATCTGGGCGTTCAAAAAAAGGTTATTGCCGATATAGAAGTTAGAATTTTTGATCCAGAGAGGACGATTGTTGATTCATTCCGACTTCTTGATTTTGAAACTGCTATAAAGGCCCTTAAGCTATACCTTAAGGGTGAATGTGGAAAACCTGATCTCAAAAAACTGAGTCGTTATTCAAAGGAGCTGAGGGCGAATATTGAGAAACATATTGTCCCACTACTGGTATGAGCAAAGCATCAGAGCAATCAATAAAAGAAAGGCTTAAAAATATTTCTAAAAGAGAGGGAGTTGCGTTCAATATCCTCCTAGAATCTCTGTTCCTAGAAAGGTTCCTCATAAGGATAGCGATTTCAAAATATAAGGATAACTTTATATTTAAAGGTGGCATGTGCCTCGATCAGTACTTGGACCTAGGACGAGAAACAAGGGACCTTGATTTTCTTCTACATAAGATTGATTCAAACGTTCAGAAGGTAACAAGCATTTTTGAAGAGGTCGTTAGTGTTAAACACGAGGACGGCATTGTATTTAGTGAACTTTATATGAGTACGTTATCTATTGAGCACAAGAAATATCCTGGTTATCGGTTAGGAATCACTGGAAGCCTTGGTCAAATAAGGCAGAAGATTACTGTCGATATTGGTGTTGGAGATGTTGTTCGTCCTCGCATCCTTGATGTCGAATTGATGACGGATAAAATTCCCTTGTTCGAAGAACGGGTACTATTGAATGCATATCCACCTGAGTACATTTTCGCAGAAAAACTTGAAGCAATAATTCACCTTGATGATTTAAACGGAAGGATGAAAGACTATCATGACTGTATTCAGATAATCAGGGATTCTTCTATTCCCAAGGATGATTTCAAAAGTGCCATTCTGGAAACATTTACGAATCGTAGTACTACATTTAACTACATTTCTAATCACGAAGAGAAGCTGGGGCAAAGATGGAGTTCCTTCCTTAAAAGAAATAAAGCCGAGGCATCAGATTTGAGTCAAATCATCCTTGAGATCAACGATTTCTTGAAGTCTATAGGTCTTTAATGGTCATCGTTTCAGAGGAAGGTTCCTGTTGCTCCGAAGGACATTTCCGAAGCGATTAAAGCAATCTTTGGATATATTGTAAAAATTGGACTCGTTTAACGGAGAGTACGTATGGATGATTACAAATACTCATCCAGTGTAAAAACGTTCACTCAATAACTTTTTTGGTACAGAAGTCTTCCGACGCCTTAATTCAATTACGCCGTAACCCTTTCATTGACCCCTGCATCCTTGGGAAAGTGAAGGGGATGAAGAAAGGTAAGTACATTCAAATTATTTTAGCATTGCTAGTCATAATGGGATTTTTCATTTACTTGAGTTATTCGTATATCTTGTCCGATTGATTTACAAATAAGGATATTTTATTTTCCTAATTATCATGCTAGCCTTTTGTGATCATGATTCAGTTTGTCAAAGCTCTACTATTCATTGTTATTTTTGCAGCGGGAAGTTTCTCAAAGAATCTTCAGTCTTCAAATTTATTGAATCATGTCTCTGAAGAGCATACTTCCCATCATGTGCATTCAAATGAACACCATCATCATCATCATAATCATGACGAGCAAAACAAGAGCAGTGATGATGGGAAAAAGCATGACCACAGCTTAGAATTTTCTTTACTCGTTCAAGTTATAAATTTTGATGAGAGAATGGAAGTGATCCAGGATCTTTCTTTATTCAAAGAAATTTGGACCTTTCCTCTTTTTATCCCTCAGTTACATTTAAGTTATTACACTTCCTCCCTTTTCAGGCCCCCCATCTCTTAGATATCTTTTTCTCTCGACTCATTTTTGACATTTAGACTCAAGGTTTAAGAATGCTTAATTCTATTATTAGGTTTTCACTGAACAATCGTTTGGTGGTTATTGTTGTATCAGTTGCACTTCTCATTTACGGAGGATGGATTACGGCCAACCTTCCTGTAGATGTCTTTCCTGATCTTAATCGGCCCATTGTTACAGTCATTACAGAATCTCATGGACTTGCTCCGGAAGAAGTTGAAACGTTGGTCACTCTGCCAATAGAAACGACATTGAATGGCATGCCTGGAGTTACTAGGATCAGGTCAAGTAGTGGGATTGGGATTTCCATCATCTATGTGGAGTTTGATTGGGGCACAGATGTCTTCCGAAATCGCCAGTTAGTGGCTGAAAGACTCCAACTCGCGAAGGAAAGGCTTCCAAAGGGAATCAGTCCAATTATGGGACCCATCAGTTCTGTCATGGGTGAAATCCAGTTTGTCGGATTAGTAAGCAAAGGGAATGAAGTTAGTCCCAT
>CAYWMU010000177.1:0-5804 GCA_964459395.1 uncultured Bacteriovorax sp. | reverse complement strand
TGAAGAGAATATTTTTAAGGGAGCCTAGGCTCCCTTTTTTTTAATATAAATTGATGATTTGATTTTTATGGAGTCTTAGAGCGAACTCAAGAATTTTCTGTTGAGCGCGCTGACACTCATTTCTATTGGCCGTTAGATCTTTTTGCATAATCTCAAAAGCTCTCATTGCCTGAGGTCTTTCAATGAGAGAAAGAGCGCGACGCTGATTTTTAACTTGAGTGAGATGAAGAGCTAAACCAATGATGGTTGGTTGCACATGAGAAAGTACAGAGCGGAGTGAGTTGTCATCAAGCTCCCAGATGGAATCAAAATTAACACATGATTCAGCAAGCTCTTTTGCTAATACAGGATTTCTTGCCTTCAGATTCTTTAATAGGGTGGCCTTATCAGGACCTTCCATTCTTTTAAGAAGCTCAATGACTTGCTTCTTACCGTTTAAATAGACACCTGTATTTTCTTGGTTGCTCATCTCTTCTCCTTCCTAGATTGGTGATGACAATAGCTATGCTTTGAGTTTTGCCAATTCTCTTTCGTATTTCTGATTGGCCTTTTCTAAATATGTTTTATGCTTCAATTCAGTTTGAGCAATCTGCTCTTCATTATTCAAACGGACCTCGGCCAATCTTTGCTCTTGCGCAGATTTCAGGTCACTTAACATTTTCTCATAACGAGCGCTCTCTTCTTGAAAACGTTTATTGTATGAGTTTCTAAGTTTCGTAAGCTTTATCTCAGCTTCTGTTTTTTCTTTGCTGATAGTAACTTCAGAGTCTTTCTGAATTTTAGCTATGTTTTTTTCTTGCTTCTCTTTAATCTTACTAAGTTCGTTTTCATACTCTGAGCTTACTTTTTTTAGTTCAAAATCATGACGTTTATTCATGACTTCTTTCATTCGATTTTGGCGTACAGTAGATGAAATTTCAGACATAGCTAAGTTTTCCTTATATAGACTTCTCGCCAATCAATGGCATCATCATTTTAATCATACCGACGAGTCAAAGATTCAAACAAGGCAGGCAAAAAGTGATGTCCAAGGCCCAGAAAGCTTATATTGTTAATGGAAAAAGAACTCCTTTTGCTAAATTTGGAGGTAGTTTCAAGGACTTAACTCCGGTAGAACTGGCCGTATTATCAGCGCAAGGATTAGTTTCTAACAAAATTGATCACGTTATTTTTGCCAATGTTATCCCATCTACCCCTGACACTCTCTATGGGGCACGCCATATAGGTTTGAAGTTAGGTCTTGATGAGGCAATTCCTGCCTACAATGTAAATCGTCTGTGTGGATCGGGTATTGAAGCCATTACTCAGGCCACGCGATTAATTCGATGTGGAGAAGCGAAGATGGTACTCACATGCGGTGCCGAGAATTTAAGTTTATCTCCTCATTTAATTTATGGCGCTCGGTTTGGAACTAAATATGGTGCTTTAAAAACAAAGGATCTACTCTGGGATACGTTAACTGACCAACATGTTAACCTCCCCATGGGAATAACAGCGGAGTCGCTCGCGACGGAAGGGAATATTAGTCGTCAGATGAGTGATCAGTTCTCCTATTCATCACACCTCAAGGCCAATAAAGCTTATGAAGAGGGACTTATTCAAGACGAAATAGTTTCTCATCCTAAATGTAATCGGGATGAACATCTGAGAGCTGACATTAAATTAGAAGATCTTGAAAACTTAAAACCTACATTCTCTCGCGATGGAGTCGTTACCGCTGGATCAGCTTCAGGAATTGTTGATGGAGGAGCTTCTCTTCTCATTGCTTCAGAGGAAATGGTTAATAAGCTTGGGATGACTCCGCTAGCTGAAATAGTTGATTGGCATACTTGCGGAGTAGATCCCAAAGTAATGGGAATGGGACCAGTTCCAGCGATTCACGGACTATTAAAAAAACAAAACTTAGAAATGAAGCAGATTGATATCTTTGAAATCAACGAAGCTTTTGCTCCTCAAGTGATGTATTGTCAGCAGAAACTCGCCATTCCTGATGAAAAGCTTAATCTGTGGGGTGGTGCCGTAGCACTTGGACATCCTCTCGGGGCCACAGGATTAAAAATTTCGCTGACTCTTTCACGTCAACTAAGGCATTATAATAAGAAGTTAGGAATTGCCTCAGCTTGTATAGGTGGGGGACAAGGGATTGCGTTACTGCTTAAGTGATTATGATTTTTTCAGATAAAGATTTTCAACATTTTAGAAATTGGCTTGAACTTGATATTAACTCCATTACTTGGGAGGGAAGATCGTCTGAGTCTTTTTTTAAATTTTGGAAATCTCTTTTTAAGGAAGAAATCACTCCTGCTGAAATGGGGCAGCGCTTTGACTTTGCTAGAAAGCTCGTTAAATCAGGGCCTCTCATTTCTTGGCTTACGTGGCTTTATGAAAAGTTCCTTGTATACGTTTTTATTAATTTTGATGTTTCAGTAAGAGCACTTGCACTTAGTTTTTCGCTCGAAGAAAAGTATCTTTCAATTGTTCTGCGTGATCATCTTATTAAAGTTTATCCCCTTTACGAAGATGTCATTAATGAGCGCTTTATGATCTCTAATGTGCGTTCAGAAAACCTTTTCATAAAATATAGCGATATTGCTCCTATTATTGGGAGCAAAGCTGAAGAAAAGGGATCTTTTGAAGATGAAGTATTCACCAAAATAGAAGTAACTCTTTATCCTGAGTGGTCAAACCTTGTTAAAGAGCTCAGTAAGGATATTAGCTCTCTGAAGATCGATTTTGAAAAACTTCAAAAGAAAGGTAGCTTTAAGAATCAAGTTCGTTTTTTCCAAGAAGTGATTCTTCTCCTCTTGGTCTTGAGCGTGTTTGTTTTCACTCTTAAAAATGCCAACCATTGGTATGAAAATTATCTAGTAAATAAGATCACTCTCTTTGAGCCGAATTTTTTCTGGCTTGATAAATCGCTTACCTATCAAGAACAGGATTTATTAGCTAAAGACCAGATAGATCTATCCAACAAAGAGCTTGAAGAACTTGAAAGAATTGAAGCTCAGAAAGTTTTCTCTGATGATATTTCTGAAACTCGCTATGATCCAGAGTCTGATGTTGTCGTTTTAGGATCGATTGAAGATGTTCCAAAAAGCTTTTTAGATGCAGAAACTGAGCAGTCAAGCTACGAGGAAAATAAGAAAGGTGGATATCGAGATAGTTCTTATGCTTCTTCTAAGCATAAGGCCTATAGGATTATGATGACCTCAGTTGCTCCTGTGGATATGAAGAATAAAATTCTCCCACTATTAGAGCAATACGGCATATCCCAAGTAGATAATGTAAAACCTGGGACTGAGATCCCTGGTGGGATTTATTTCAATCTTTATGTTCCCTCTGTGAATCTAAAAGAATTTATGTCTCAAGTCAGCGAGTTTGGAGAGGCGACTATCTTTGAAAGTCGTTCACAAGGTCGAGATGCTCCGGGGAAAAATCGAGTCTTTATTTGGGTGAAATCTATTTAGGCGTTTTACTCTCATCTGTCTTACCGATAATAGAGTCAATGAAATCGGTTCCTGTGATAGAGTTATTTTTACTTTCTCCAGAAGTATCAATGACACCTTGAATATTTTGGTAAAGACGTTGGTCAATGTTAGCATCTTGGAAAGCAGCTACTTCTTTTTTCCAGCCACCAACGTTTTTACCTAGCTCATCTCCATCAGAGTTAAAGAGTTTGAGATTAGCTGTAATGATATTGTTGAATAAAATCACTTGTGCAAGACGAGTGCGCTCTTCAGAACTATCCTGAGCGGATGCTTTAATGGCCTCTGTTTTAACTTCTGCTTCAGCGTCACTCACTACTTGGCGAGAACCAACAGACTTCTGTAATTGCTCTGTAACGGCAACTCTTTGAGCATCATAGGTTCTACTTAAGAAATCTCTAATATCTTCTTCTTTAATATCTTCCTTCTGGGCCAACTCAAAGTAGCCATTTTCCTCGAGATATTCTTTGAAAGACATTTTGTTTTCTTCTTGGATTTTTAATAGTCGAACGATTTCTGCTTCTTGTTTAAAACGCATCTCTTGATCAATCTTATGAATGAGCTCTTCAGTACTCGTTCCACCTTCTGCGATAAATTTATCACAGTCCGCTTTTTCGGGATTCTCTCGGCATTCTTCAACAAGAGTGGCGTATGATTTATCTACATTTCCGTCTAATAGATCATAGGAGCTAACATTCGTGAGATTATCGTAGGAGTTTTCTCCCTCAGCTTTAAAGAACTTGGCATTTTTTCCTTCATCAAGACCCACAATAGTACCGCTATTGTGGCCCATGTTATCGGCCATATATTTCTGATTTTTTTCAGTTGCAGTAATAGCATTACGAATATTTCTTAATCGGTTCATGGTTAAGCATGAATTGGCACCAACACTTGAACCAGAGTCAGGCTTATATTGATCACACAACTGCTTCATTTGAGTTGTACAAAAATTCCAGAATTCCCCTAGCTTTTGAGGATTTACTTGGCCGATACCTGCAAAAATTTTCTCATATGCCTTTGAAGGATCCGTAGATGCTGAAAGATCTCCCCAGCTATGTTTCCCTGTATCTGAAACTGTAATTTGGGTGCCGGATTGAGGAGAGAAATAATCACTCCAGTGATCAAGAAAAGATGTGGTTTTTGGAGTTGCCTGAGTTGTATTATTTAAATTTTCAAAACAGTATCTAGAAACTTCGAGTAATGCATTTTTGGTTAACTGATAGGAATAGAGTTTAAAGAACTCATCCTGATTAACAAATTGTTTATTTTCGAATTTTAGATTGCGGAGTTTGATCTCATTCTCTTGATCGGCCTCATTAATTCCTGTGAGGGCCTTATGCATTCTTTTACCAAGATACTCGGTAATATCTTTTATATTCTTGGATTTTACTAACTGGTAACTTTCTAATCCTAGATTATCGGAGAGTTCTTGAATGGCCTTGGTGCTTTTACTAGAAATTTTATCTTGGAAACACTTCTGAGCTTCTTTTGCCTTATCTCTACGAACACTCTCTGAATCATTGGGGTCATATTTGTTTTTATCTCGGCACTCATTATAGTCTTTAGTTCTTTTAATGAGAGCTTCAATTTCATTTTCTTTGATGATTGAGACAAATTTTTTTTCTAGCTCTTTATCTGAGAGCATCTCATTGGAATTGGCCCAAGCAGATGGGATGAGAAGAGTAAAAAAAAGGAGTCTGTACATGACTCCTTTATCGACTAATAGCTGATTTTATTTAAGGCCAATTACATGGCATCATCGGAAATGCCAAATAAGCCCTTGATATCTCGAAGTAGCTTGTGGCTTTTCCCTAAATAATACCATTGGCGAAAAAATCCAATAAGCATGGCCACGATAAAACCATAGGCGACACCAGAATGGACTGTTTTAGGTACCATCCCTGTATCGTGTGCCCCACCTAAGAGAAAGCCAATAGTTCCTAGGGCCAACATTAACATAGTCCAAGGTATTGTCTGGCGCTTAGAGAGTTGAGTTTCATGGACAAAGCGGGCCACTTTCTTCTTATAAGGTTCAAGATCCGTAGGAGGTTCTTCGAAGAGCTCACCTAAATTTCCCTCCGAATGAAGGACATTCCAGACATTTTCAACTAGACGAGCAACTCCAATGAAATAAAACATCACGAAAGCTTGGATAAAAATGACATAAATAAAGCTCGGGATGGCCAATTGAATATGGCTAAATTCTAAATTAATCCATCCAAGGGCTACAAAAGTTGTGAGTAAAATTCCACAAAGCATGAGGAGTAATAAAAATCGAAGGAGATGGGCCATTACACTTCCATTTTAAGTTTGATTTTG
>CAYWMU010000176.1:0-5837 GCA_964459395.1 uncultured Bacteriovorax sp. | reverse complement strand
GTTGTATCAACAACAATTCTTGAAGTGATGTTTGAAAATAATCGCTACGGACAAAAGAATGGAAAAGGTTTTTACGAATACACTATTGATAAAAAAGGAAAGCCTCAGAAGAACTTTAATCCTGAAGTAAATGCTCTTATCCAATCATGCGTATCTGTTAAAGTTGAAGTCAGTGATGAAGAAATCATTATGCGAATGATGCTTCCAATGATTATTGAATCTTCACGTTGTCTTGAAGATAAGATCGTTAAAACTCCTGTCGAAGTTGATATGGGACTTCTTCTCGGGCTAGGTTTCCCTCCATTCAGAGCGGGGGCCCTAAAATACGCTGATTCAATTGGCCTAGCTAGACTTGAAGAGGAATCGAAGAAGTATCACTCAATTGGTGCTCTCTATGAATTCACACCGTTTATGAAAGACCTGAGTGCTAACAACAAAACTTATTATTAAGAGGATTATATATGAAAAATGCAGTCATCATCGATGCAACTAGAACCCCTATGGGTAAATCAAAAAACGGCGTATTTAGAAACGTGAGAGCTGAAGAACTTTCCGCTGAGCTCATGAGATCTCTTCTTCGCCGTAATCCTAACCTTAATCCTGCAGAGATTGAAGATATTATCTGGGGATGTGTTCAGCAGACTCTTGAGCAAGGATATAACATCGGAAGAAATGCTCAGCTCCTTACTGACATTCCTAAAACTGTTTCAGCACAGACTGTAAACCGTCTTTGCGGATCATCTATGACAGCTCTTCACATGGCCGCTCAAGGTATATGGTCTAACCAAGGAGATATCTATCTCATTGGTGGCGTTGAGCACATGGGACACGTTCCTATGACTCATGGAGTGGATTTCAATCCAGCTCTTGCTAAGACAACTTCTCGTGGTGCTGGCTCAATGGGTCTCACAGCTGAACTCTTGGCACGTATTCACGGAATCACTAGAGAGCAACAAGATGAGTTCGCTGCTCGCTCTCATCAAAAGGCACACGAAGCTACAGTGAAAGGTCATTTTAATAATGAGATTACAGCAATTCTTGGACATGATGAAATGGGAGTTCCATTTAAAGTGACCAAAGATGAAGTTATACGTCCTGAAACAACAGTAGAAACTCTTTCAAGCCTTAAACCCGTTTTTGATCCACGAGGTGGAACTGTAACAGCAGGTAACTCCTCCGCTCTCTCAGATGGGGCTTCAGCTATTCTCGTTATGAGTGAAGACAAGGCACGTGAACTCGGTTTTAAACCAATGGCAAGAATTGTATCTATTTCTGCAACAGGATGTGATCCATCCATTATGGGATACGGTCCTGTTTCCGCTTCCAAAAAGGCCCTCACAAGAGCGGGACTTTCAATGGATCAAATGGATATCATCGAACTCAACGAAGCTTTCGCAGCTCAATCTCTTCCTGTCATCAAAGATCTTGGATTACTGGATGTTCTGGATAAGAAAGTAAATCTTTATGGTGGTGCTATTGCTCTTGGACACCCTCTAGGTTGTTCAGGTGCTCGTATTGTAGGTACTCTTGCTCATCAGCTACGTACCAATAACAAAAAGTACGGACTTGCTTCAATGTGTATTGGACTTGGTCAAGGTGTTGCTACTGTTATAGAAAATCTAGACTAATAAAAAGAAGGCCTCATAAAGAGGCCTTCTTTTTTTATAATTCGCAGTGATCTCTTAAAATGACTCTACTATTTCCAATGACTGTTAATGTCTTAACGTTTAATGTTCCACGATCTTTATAGCCTTTCCACATCCAAGAACCTTTGACTCCAGGACCACCTGAAAATCGTTTATACTCAAATCGAGCATCATTCGTATCAACCAGTAAAGTATCTCCTTGAAGTTGATACTTATAAGTCTCTCCGGCTTCCACTTGAGTCACGCAATTAATCCTTCTGCCAGGATCACGATCAATGGCACTTTTAGTAAAAGTCATCACTCCATTTTCTACCTGAGCAGGGACATCAATAAGTGTGTCGAGCACATCCACGCCTTGACCATCCGCTACTTCAAGAGTCGAGCATTTGACCCATTTATGATTTAACAAACAGTTCTGTTTGGACTGCTCCTCTTGGCGAGTCGAAGACTGTTTAGTAGAGCTAGTTTCCTTACCACAACCAATAATCGAAATAAGAAGAAGTAATCCAAGAGCTTTCATAACCACCCCTTTTCAAAGTTCCGGCTAAGTTATGAAAAAAATCACACTTTCTCTATAAATTAATACTTACAAGCTCAAGTGATCATCTAGAAATAAAGTTTCGTTTAAGGTTAGAGAGATCACATATTGAATTACAGAAAGATAAAATAAAAAAAACGACTACTTTTATTTTTTACTGTAAGTAGTCATCATCTCCTCTTACTTCTGTTGCATCATCCACATCGTGATACTCTTCGATCCCAGTATTATCTGAGTCAAAAGAATAACTATCATCTTGCAGACTTGCATCTTCACTTTCTCTGACCTGCTCCTCTGGACTTAAGTGTTTTTCTTGATCATGCTCAGGTACTGGTTTTTTTCGATGGGGATTTATTTGTTCTGGGGTAATTTGAGGTTCTTGCTCCATATTTTCCTCCTAATAAAAAGCACCACTCCTTATTCAGTATTGGTGCCAATTCTTAGTTAGAATTCTGGCGAGCTAATTCGGAGTCGATGAGATCAACCATTATATAACCGAGAGCATATGGTACTGAGCTGTCTCGACTTTTAGAATAGGAGCTGGCGTGATCAAAACCTAGTTTATGCGTCCACTCATGAAAGACGTTTCCAGCAACCTGGGCAATGCTATAAGCATTAAAGTATTTAGTATTCATCCAAATTCTGAGCACGTTGGGATAGGTATAACCCACCGTTGAAGTGAAGTTTGAAGTGTAAAGTTCAAGATCAAGATCCATCTCGTTATCAACTTCTGGAAGAAGAGTCTCAGCTCCATCAATAAGAATTTGATAAATCTGCTCGTTACTCAAACCTTTGTTATCTACAAATCTTTTTTCCCCGTTATAAGTAAAGTTTATAACTCTCTCTTTAAATTCCTTTGTTCTTATCATTTTCTTAATCATCTCGATTGCATTCAAAACCTTTTCTTCCTGAGAAGCATTAAAGTTTGTTAACGAGACATTGGCATTAAATAGTTGAGCTTCACTTGGAACATCTCCGACATCAATAATCGGTGGAGTTGTACCTTCGTTAGGAGGAGAGGTTGAATCAGCTGAACATGTGGAAGTTTGGGCCTGTTTAGTATTCCCGCTATTACATTCTTCAACGGCATTGCAACTAACAAGCAACATTAAAAGTGTGCTTATTGCGAGAATCTTACCCATTTTCTAACCTTCCTTGGTTCAACTAGCATATACTAGTATGCCCCTACGGGAAGATCGCAAACAAGCGGGCAAAATTATCTCAGGTCTTAGAGACTACTCCGAGGCTTAACAATAATATTTCCAACGAAAATACCTACCACTAAACTCATGGCCATCGATAAAGCGAGGAATGCCATATTAAGACCACTTAGCACATCCTGCTCGAATAAAAAACTCATCGAGCGGTAACTAATCGACCCTGGAACAAGGAGAAGAATGCCTGGAAAGTGGATAAGACTTGAAGGCCTATTCATTATCCGAGCAAATAAGTTCGACCCTGCACCTACACAGGCCCCACCAAAGAAAATTCCAAGCTCTGGACCTAGATAATGAGTACCTAGTCGAGAGCAAAGATAACCAAAAATCCCTGCTAAAAAAATCCATTTCCAATCACTTCTTAAGGCCTTGAAATTGACCGTCGACATCAACGCAGTCATTGGTAAGGTTAGAATGATTACCCATGGAGCGATAGCATCAAACTGCATATTCGAGGGTGCATAGTGAAACCAACTCGCAATTTTAGAACCTAAGAAAACGCCGAAGGTCAGTTTAAGAGAAATCATAATCCCACCCACTAAGCGACTGGTTCCAGAGGTAAGATTATGGGTAGCAATTTCTGAGATCGCTATCGTAATTTTTAGACCGGGCATAAAAATAATGAGACCAGACAAGATAATGACTGGAATATTAAGCGAAGGGACATACTTGGCCATCAAGTAAGTTGCTAAAGCAGCAACCATCGCTACAATGGCCTCGAATAACTGAGCAACTACTCCTAAGGGACGAAATAAAGATAAGATTCCCATCAAAATCCCTACTATACCAACAGCAATGAGGTCTCCCCAATTTCCACCAAAAAGGACGAGGAATCCGATGGCCGACATAAAAAAACAAGCGATGCGCATGCGTTTGCCGTAAGGCTCTGGAGAATTTAAAACGTTCTCTAAACGAACAATCCCGTCTTCGTAAGAAATTTGCCCACTGATGACTTCGCGAGCAATCATATCAACTTCTGATAACTTTCCAAGATCAACCCCAACAGGCTCAACCCTATGGACTTTAGTGATCTCTTCATCGCCGTCAGTAATCGTACTAAAAATAGCAGTAGGAAGTGAGATGATATCGCCTTTTAGTCCGAACTTTCGACATAGCTCCTGCATCGTGGCTTCCAAACTATGCGCAGGTGCTCCCACGGAGTGCAGCACCCTTCCGAAGTTTGTAATAAACTTAACCTTTCTTTTGAATTCAGTTTTTTCCATTACTCAATCTTCATGCGGTTAAAATCTCGGTAAAGTCTTTGGGCAACCATGACACACATGTCGGCATAAGATTTAAAAATTGGTCTAAGAAGTAAGCTATCTATTTCTTCGAATGAGCTTTCTTTTGTAATAGCATCAAGATCAATAGGAACATCTACACTTGCTTCATAGGAAGCCCAATTAAGATTGGGAAGATTAGATGGAATATTTCGATCGAGATCTTTTAAGCGTTCCTCTATTATTTTGTAAGATAGTATCGGTGTGATTTTAAATTTAATAACAGCTTTTTGATGAATACTCTTTTTTGTAATTTTATCCTCACGGGTTGCCTGCCAATCAATTTCAACCATTATGACGTACAGAGCGTCCAATTCAAATTTCTCAATGGCTTCAGCGACATAATACTTTTGATAGTCATTCCCCCTTGGCCCACCAAAGAGTTGGTATCCTGGTACTAAAAGTAAAGAAAGGTCTCGGGAGAAGTGCGGTTGAAATAAGGCAAGAGCACTTAATCTCTTCCCTCTTTCCATTACAAATATATCATCTTTTGCCAGCCCCTCTTGGAAAGATCCTCCATAACTCTTAACTCCCGTCCCGTACTGACTGTGAAACTTGAAATCATCAAAAAGTTTCCTCATAGGAAAGTAGTTCATCTCATTATTTACAACGGTTGTATAAGCTTCTTCCCAAACCGAAAGAAGCTTCTCTGTCAGCAGTTGTTTCCCTTTAGGAGATAAATAAACTTTATCAGACCCTGAGATACCTGAACGAGTCGGCTGAATAATAGTTTCAAAGCTAAGAGTAGAAGTAGATCTTATGGGATTCTTAGAGGGAAAAGCTTCCTTCCATGTGAGTTGTCGAGGATCTCTTTGATAAGAAGTGACCACATCACGTGATATTTTACTTAAGTCACTTGAGTCATAGGTTTGTTGCGGATCATATTGGTAAACCCTCTTACCTCCATACTTAGAACTTCCTAGGGTGCAGGAAGTGAGAAGAAGTAAAAAGAAGATTCGTAACATAAATATGTCCCTTGAAAGATCATTTTAATACTAGACCATTCTAGCAAGTGAGAGCTTGATATTTCTAGTCTTAAGGTCGGAGAAATTCTAATTTTTCTGATAATGCCGGTTAATTCTTTACCATCTTCTAACACAATCTTAATTTCACCTAATTTTCTGATCTCACTTAGAAACTGCACCAATGTAAAGTT
>CAYWMU010000175.1:0-5873 GCA_964459395.1 uncultured Bacteriovorax sp. | reverse complement strand
ACAATTTTAAGAAGAGAGAACCCGCTGTCACCTTGAGGAGATATTTCCTACTTGATTTGTCGGAATGTCAGATTAGATCGTAGCTTTTACAGAAGAAAATAATAACCGGAAAATCCTGCATTGGTGATTATCAGTGCTTCTCTAAGGTATTTCGGATTTTTTACCAGGAAGTAATAAACTTTTTTTAAAGAGAAGAAGAAAAGTGAAATGATAAAAAAGAAAACATATCTTCCAAGAAGTATTTCAGTAGAAGAAAACTGGTGAGTGATTTTCGGGGCAAGAAAGGTAAAAGACCATAAAAAGCCGGCAATGATTCCGAAAAGAAATCCAACAGAAGTTTTACTCATGATTTTTGAGATTCAATAATGACGAATTTGTTGTTGGTCGCAATGATTTTATAGTTGCCGAAAATCTTTTTTAACTTCTGATGGTAACCCAGGTGAGAATTACCGACGATACGAATCTTGCCGCCGGCCTTAAGACAGCGATAGGAGTCCTGAAACATTTGCCAGGCTATGAAATCGCCTATGGTATTCCCCTGATGAAAGGGAGGGTTGCACAGGACCAGATCCAAGTCATCGGGAACCCCGTTCTCAAAACAATTGGTCCAATGGTAAAGAGCTTTATCATCGAAATACTGAGCGTAATTCACTTCAGCGCTCTGGATTGCCATGTTTGATTCATCACTGAATTGAATCTGCGAATGAGGGTTCATCATTTTCGCCTTAATTCCTAATATTCCATTCGCACATCCTAAATCCAAAATTTTAGCAAATGATCCTTTCGGAATGTGTTCCAGGAAGAAGCGGGTTCCTATATCCAACTTTTCACGGCTAAAGAGATTGGAGTGATGAATGAATGGTTTTTCAAATGAACCGATTATAACCTGCATCGGGTAAGGAGAGCAGACAGATTCATTTTTTAAATCTGCAAATACTAAGCGTGCTTTCTTTTTTGCGAGGCTAGTAGACGTTTCTCCAATGTATTTTTGTAAAAGTTCAAAACAACTTGAAGCCAGATGTTTCACCATTGAGCCGCAAATAATCTTTGATTCTTTTTTTAGATGTTGAGTAAGATGGCACAGAATATCTTCAAAAAATGACATGCTCTTGGGAACTCGAATAAGGACAATGTCGAAAAGACCTTCCAGGAAATTCAGGTTGTTCAGGGGAACGATCCGGCCATTTCCGTTTAAGAGAATAGCCTTCATGGAAACATAAGAATCGGTGTAAACAACAGGGTTGAATTCCACCAGGTTACAACTTAAAGCTCCGAAATGATCGTTGATGATTAAAATTCTTTTTTCTTTTAAATCCAGTGACTGAAGATGCTCCAGAATCAGTTCATCAGCACTATCCCAGCCTTGAAGGGGATCATCTTTTCTGAAGGGGTAGCGTTTAATATTCATGATGAGGTGAGATTAGTTTAGTTTACTTTAGAGGACAATCTTTTTCCTTGAGACACTTTTCCCGAAGGGCATCTGCCTGGGCACTGGCATCGGACTTATCATTGTGAGCAATGTTAATGTCACCAATTTCTCCAAACATCCTATCAGAGTAGACTAAGCCTTGGGTTGGGTTGATTGTCATGCGATCGGTGCAGTTTGCTGCATTCTTCTCCGGATTATTGTTGTCTCTTAAACATAGAGCAATGTCCCCATTGTTTAAAACCTCGTAGTGTGAAACAAGGACAGCATGGGTAAGAAAATTAGACCCTCGTGCTGTGAAGACAATCGTCGGCTGCATGTTCATATCAAGGCGTTCTTTTACTTCACTGAAAATCTTTTTATAATCAGCATTTGATTTTTGGGAAGTGCCGACTGCTGTTTTTACCCCTTGCCAACTCATAGCGTGATCCGCCCAGGTTTTAGCTACTTTGTCAGCAATATAGGACTGGAGGGCAGGGTGATCAGACATGGTTTTAAGATCAGGGAAACCGGGAATATCCACGGCTTTATTGTCGCTAACCTGATCGATAATCTTTTTATAGTACTCTATGGCATTGTCTTGTTCTTCAGAATCTCTTGACCAGATGTTATGAGGTGGTTTTACACCAGGTTTAAAAAAACCAAGACGATTAAATTGTGAAGTTACCCGTGCATGACCCCAGCAATACCCTTGTGTCTGAGAATGCTTACTTGGGACATAACTGTTTCGGAAGGACAATCCATTCTCGGGAGTAGACAGTTTTTTCGGTGTCATATCACCTGGATGCTTGAAAATATCAAAGCCCGTAGGACATTGAATCCCGCAACTGCAGATGTTCGTGGGACAATCTCCCCAGGGTTGGCATTTGCAGGCGAGTGTCCGGATGTTCTTTTGTAAAAGATCAATGCTACTTAATTCGCTTTTATCAACAGGCTGCCCTGCCTCATCGAGGCAGTACTCCATGACGGTTTCTGATGAATTCTTTTTATTCTTTATAGTTTCTTCTTTCTTATCTTCATAGTCGGCTCCGCTGATAAGGCCCTCAACAGCCTTAATGGGTGTAGTGAAAAAGTTTTTCACGGCAGATCCAACGCCAAGTCCAACTTGGTTACAACTTACCAGATTAAAAAGAAGCATAATAAGAAGTAACGCCCTCATAGCTTCTCCAAGATTTTTAGCCAATAGAGACGTTCTGGATTTTCTTTTTGAAGCTGAAGTTTAATTGATTCAATTGACTCACTGGACTTCTTTCCATTTTTCCAGTCATCCAGATATCGACAAATTCTCATGCTCCAGGTGAGTGAAGTAGGATATTTCTTCAAGGTAGGGAGACACCATAAAGGCGGCGTGGATTCTTTACCTAAGCTTGCCGCGGCCAGAAGATCCTGGCGAATTTTTTGATTGATGTTTGATTCACTCAGATTCACTGGGCCTAAAATTTCATAGGCTTCCCGGGCCTTGCCTTCTTTCATCAGTTCCGCAACTCGGGCATCAACCGCCCATACCTGATGGTAGCCTTGTTCCTGATAAGGAGTTTTACCCAAGGCATATCCTTTCATCATTTGGAGCCATTGCACGAGTTCAGGAGAATACTTTTTAGGATTCTCTTTAAACCATTTATCAGCTTTCGCAATCGCTTCGGCCAACTTAACTTTATTATCTCGGTTGAGATTGACCAATTGGACAACGGCTTCTGTTTTATCTCCTTTAAAGGAGTGATTGTAGGCCTCTTCATAATAATGAATAGACTTCTCTCTTAAGCCATAACTTGAAAGCTCACGCCCGGCGATCATATAAAGGAAGAATTCTTTTTCTGGATTTTTAGAACTGTACTTTTTTACTTCCAGGAGTGCTTCTTTCTCCCAGGCCTGAATTTGTGCTTCATCCAAACCCATAGACCATGAGTTAAATGAAGCAGATAAGAGGAGTACTGTTAAATAAAAGACATTCATCTAGCTTCTCATCGGTCAGTCTTTCTGAAAAATTAATGTGTTAAATGAAAAAAGTTGGTAAGCTTTTGAAATGAGGAAATATGAGCTCGTTATTTTTGATTTCGACGGCACATTAGCCGACACTTTTGATTGGTTTAAGGTTGCTATTAATAAAGCGGCCGGGAAGTATCATTTTAGAATGTTGAATGAAACTGAGATGGAGCAACTTCGAGATAAAAAGACCCGGGAAATTATGCGCTATTTGGGTGTGTCCTAGTGGAGGATGCCCTTTATCGCAAGGTATATGAGAAAGCTCATGGGAGAGGAGATTTCTCACATAAAACTCTTTCCTGATGTGCGAGAGCTTCTTCTCTCTTTAGATTCAAAAAACGTTAAGGTAATCATTCTTAGTTCTAATTCCCGTGAAAATGTAGAGCGAGTTTTGGGTGAAGAGTTACTGAAAACGATTCATCATTTAGAATGTGGGATATCGATTTTAGGGAAGAAGGATAAGTTTAAAAAAGTTCTAAGAAAATTTCAAGTGCTTCCAGAGAAGGTTATCGCAGTAGGGGATGAGACCAGGGACATTGAAGCGGCACGCTCTTTGAGAATCATTTCCGGGGCCGTGAGCTGGGGTTATTCAACTCCAAGGGCCCTGGAAAATGAAAAGCCGGACTTTATTTTTCCTGATGTTCCAAGTTTAATTCATGCTTTAGATTTTTGATTCTTCCGCGATGACCAAAGATCCACACTAAATCACCTGGTAAAATAGTGACTGTTGAGTCTGGGTTGAGAATTCGTTCATTATTCCGTTCAATCCCAACAATGAGACCTCCGAAGCCTTCACCTGAGCCTACTTCCCGGATTGTTTTGTTGGCATGAACAGAAGCTTCCGTAATAAGAATGGATTCAAGATTATAAAGCTCGTCATGGGCGGGTGTCGTTTCATTGTTCTTTGCTTCAATGAGAACCTGGGCAGTGGTTAACTGTTCATCAGTTCCAATAAGAAAGATCTGATCATTCGGTAAAAGTCTTTCATTTTTTGTCGGTGCAAAGATTCTTCTCTTACCTCGATCAATCATAGCAACAGTAGCACCGGATACGGCCCTGAAGCGTGACTCTTCAAGAGTCAGACCTGCAAGTATTGAGTCAGACGAAAGCGTCAGGTTCACAAGGGTCGCGTTCCAGGGAGCAAGTTCAGGCAACTTAGGTTGGGATTCCAGTTTTGCCAGTTCTTTACCATTAAGATTGGCCAGAAAGTGTTTTTCCACAGACGAATAAAAAGGCTTAATGAATTTTCGAAGAGCGAAGATAATTGCTGACGCTGCCAGAAGGACAAAAAAGAAAAGAAAGCGGGTTGAACTAAACTGCTTAACAATAAAAGCAGTTAAACCAAACGCCAGGAGAATACGCATCGTTAAAATACCGATCTGTAAACTTCGCAGGCGAGCAAGAGACTGGGATTCTTCCGCCGAAAGTTTCTTAGGCGTTTTGAGAACAATGGCGACTAAAAAAGGAGAAGAGAGAATAACCGTAAGGACTGAGGCAACAATATTTACTGTTGAAGTATTGCCGAAAGTCGCATGAAACATCGGAAGAAGATAAATTCTTGAGAGTAAAGCGATCGCAATGACCACGACTGAGTTAATGAGAGCTGCAACCCCGTAAATCCTCCAGATGAGGCCGAACGATCCTTCTTTGGTATCAGCTGCCATGGCAACTTCGTACTTCCTGAAGTTTTCTAAAAAACGCTGAGGAATCCTTTTCTCCATCCAATTATAAATGGGTTCAGAAAAACGAATCATATAAGGTGTTGTAAAAGTTGTAACAGCAGAAACGGCAATAATGATGGGATAGAGAAAGTCACTGGTGACTTTTAAGCTAACACCCAAAGTAATGATGATGAACGAGAATTCCCCAATTTGGGCCAGACTCATCCCGGCTTGTACCGATTGCTTCAGGCTTCTTCCCGAGATAACAGCTCCCAGGCCAGAACCAAAGAGTTTTCCAACGATTGTGATTCCTACAATGAGGAAGACAATCCCATAATGATCTTTCAAAATGGCAGGATTAATCATCATACCAACTGAAACAAAGAAAATAGCGGCAAAGAGATCTTTTACCGGAAGTAAAAGATGTTCGATACGTTCTCCTTCTCGGGTTTCAGCTAAAATCGATCCCATGATAAAAGCACCAAGAGCAGCCGAAAAGCCCGCCTTAGAGGCTAAGACCACCATTGAAAAGCAAAGTCCGATAGATACCACTAACATGATTTCATCGCTCAGAAACTTTCGTACTTTATTAAGAAGAGACGGCAAAATATAAATTCCGACTATAAACCAGATTGTCAGAAAAAAGCCCAATCGAGCTGAAAGAAATAAAAGATTTGATCCGGAAAAATTACCTGGAACACTAATAGCGGTGAGAAATACCATTAAAAGAATGGCAATTAAATCTTCAACAATAAGAATTCCAAAAACTATTTTAGAAATGACGGAACTTAGTGAAAATGATA
>CAYWMU010000174.1:0-5879 GCA_964459395.1 uncultured Bacteriovorax sp. | reverse complement strand
ACCTCTGACTTAATAGCTACTTGGAACTGTAGTGAAGTATTAATAATTACAATATGTGTGACATTAGGCAAGATGTGCAAAAAGAGCTTCCTAAAATGCCCACCACCGATGGCACCGGCGGCCTGCACATACTCACGTTCTTTGTGCTTCATCACTTCTCCGCGAATCAAGCGACAAAGAGTTACCCAGCTGGTAGCTCCGAGGGCCACATAAACAGCGAACAACCCTTTTCCAAGAATCATCGTAATAGAGATGAGAAGCATGATATTTGGAATGGATGAAAACGTTGTATATAACCAAGTAATAAAGTCATCTACCCAACCGCCGAAGTATCCAGCAATTGCTCCTAAGACTACCCCGATTGGAATAGCAATAAGACTGGTAGCTAAACCTACAGACATGGCCACCTGAGTACCACGAACAACTTTTTGGAATACACTTCTTCCGAAAATATCAGTTCCAAAAATGTGTTCTGCATTCGGTGCCAGATTTGATGGACCAACTTCTTGAGACCAGCCAGCAGCGATAAAACCACAGGCCGATAAAACTGCAACAAGCGAGTAAATGATCACAACGATAAGTGAAGCCAAGGCCCACTTGTCTTTTACTAATCTTTTAAACGCGTCTTTCCACAATGAATTTTCTTTCATAATCCTACTTCAACTTAACTCTTGGGTCGGCAACAGTATAAAGAATGTCTGAAACCAAACTAAAAATAATGTAAACAACACTTGATAAAATCGCCATGGCCTTAATAACCGGGAAGTCCGAATTGTTAAGAGCATTGAGGGTCATTCCACCAATTCCTGGGATCCCAAAGAAATTCTCTAACAGTAGAGCGCCTAGAATCAGGAATGGAATTTGAATCACAGTATAAGTGATAATCGGAATCATCGCATTTCTTAGAACATGCTTAAGAAGAATCGTAATTTCTCCAAGTCCCTTAGCACGAGCTGTTCTCACATAGTCCTGATAAATCTCATCTAAGATCACAGTTCTAAAGAAACGAACATCTGGTCCAAGCGAGAGGATAACCCAAATGATGGCCGGCAAAGCGATATAAGGAATGAAATTAGGGAATCCATATTCAAATCCTGAAATCTCAAACCAACCTAATTTATAAGCAAACAACCATTGGAAACCTAAGATATAGGCCAGGGCCGAAATACTCATCCCTGCAATACAAAGGAAGCGGATAAAAAGATCGATTCCTTTTCCACGGTAATAAGCAACAAAGAGGGAGATAAATAAAGAGAGCACTGTTGAAATAACAAAAGCTGGAATAGTTAAAGTAAGCGAAGGATAGGCCCCTTGCTTAATCATATAAGTGATTTCCTGCTTCGTTGCCCATGAACGGCCAAAATCAAATGTGAATGCAGATTTCACTACATCGAGATATTGCATAATAAGTGGCTTGTTAAGCCCTAACTGTTCACGTAGCTCTTCCATCTGTCTTGCAGTTGCATTTTTTCCGAGAAGAACCGCTGTCGGATCTCCAGCAACAACGTTGAAAAGAAGGAAGATAAGAAAACTCACCCCGAGTAGAACAGGGATCAGATACAACAAACGGCGAATAATGTACTTGGTCATGTTAAAACTTCTTTCTTAACTCTTTTTTTACCTCAAGATCTACTGAGAGATATTGAGCTTGGTTATGATTAAATTCCATAAATTTATAATTCTTCACCCATGCCTGAGTGAGGTAAAACTTTGTTCTATGAAAACCGAATATCCAAGGAACCTCATGGGCAATCTTTTGGTTTAAGGCTTCATATTTTTGAGTTCTTTCATCTCCTTCAATGAGTACTACTGATTCTTCATACATTTTATCCACTTCGGGATTGCAGTAGTTTGAGCCATTAGATCCTGGTGCTTTATTAGGACAATAAACAAGTCCTAAAAAATTCTCCGCATCAGGATAATCAGCTCCCCAGGCCATGGTGTACATTTGGTGTTGTTTCTTAGTAACCTTATTTATTAATTCTGGCCAAGTATTCATACCAACATGAACCTTGATGCCAATTTTTTCCATAGACTTTGCAAAAAATTCAATCTGTTGTCTGGCAGTTGTCTCACTTCGAGTCTGCACAGTGATCTCTGGAAAGCCTTTACCCTCTGGAAATCCTGCTTCTGCTAAAAGTTTTTTACTGAGTTCTAAATTAAATTCAATGTAAGGGTTTTTAAAGTCTTTATTGAATCCACTCAATCCAGGAGGAATAATACTTTGAGCAATAACTCCTGTCCCTCTATAAAATAATTGATTGGCTTCTTTTCTATCATAAGCAAGAGACATGGCCCTGCGAACTCTAACATCTTTAAAAGTTTTGTCCTCGTGATTAAAGGCAAAGAAAGTAATGTCGAGTTGAGGAGAAGAAATAAGTCTCATCCCAAGATTACGATATTCCCACTTCAGAGCTTTCTCATCTGTAAGGGCCTGGGCAATGTGAGTGTCATCCATCTCAAGCACATCAAACTTGGCTTTTTGTAAGCCAAACCATTTGGGCTGAGACTCAACAACAGTGTGAACAGTTATACGATCGACTAATGGTAATTTCTTTCCAGCATCAGAAAGAAGGCCTTTTCTCTCGTCACCTTCTTCTCCCTCTGATGGGTAAAACTTTTCTCTGAAAGTTGGATTCTTTACATAAACGATTCTGTTTGATTGGTCATATTTAGGGAGAATGAACGGTCCTGTTCCTACAGGATGATTAAGAAATTCATTCCCAAAATGAGCAACAGCTTCTTTAGCAACAACATAACTATAAGGCATGGCCAATGCGTAGAGAAACTGTGGATAAGGCTTTGTGAGTTTTACTTGGAATGTATATTTATCAAGGGCCTTTAAGCCCTCAATGACTTCATCATAATTCGTAGCTTCCAGTGCAGCATTCTTAGTCCGCCACTCATTGAGGCCTTGAATCTTTTGATCAAACAGCCACCATCCCTTTGCTTGCAGTCGAGGATCAGCAAGACGCTTAAAAGAATAAACAAAGTCTTCAGCTACTAACTCTCTTCCCTTACCTTCAGGAAAGGCCGGAGAATCGTGGAAAAGTACACCAGACTTAATTTTAAAAGTATAAGTAAGGCCATCTTTACTGACCTGAGGATGGCCTGCGGCTAAATTAGGAATGAGCTCATAAGGACGTTTCAAGGGATGAAACTCAAAAAGGCCTTCATAAACTTTTCCCACTTCTAAACCAGAATAGCGGTCGGAAGCTTGGATCGGATCAAATCCTGCTACTTTTTCAGGAGAGATCAAATGCAGTTCACGAACATCATAACGATGCTCTTTACTGCAACTTAATATCAATCCTAACATCAGAATCAGAAATGCAGAGCACTTCAGCATGGACGGACCCCATTACGCAAAACGTCACGTTTTTTTCATTTTAAATAGACTACATGATTATAAAAACAATGATTTCCTGACAAGTACGCTTTACTTAATTCTTTATATTTAACTATTTATTCTTCCAAAAGAGCTCGAGAGAAAACAAATTCTCCTTATTTTTATCTTTTTTTAAGTAAAAGTTGGTTCGAGAATAAGAGTCGTTTTCTAGATACATTGCGCCAAACTCAACGAAATAATTTTCATTGATGTACTTTTTAATAAGCACCCCATCTTTAATCGGAGTTACCAGAAAAGTGACTTCATCCAAAGTACACTTCTGCTGATTACAGCTTGGAGTTAGTCCAAGTCGCTTGGCCTCAACAAAGCGGACCAAGCTACGAAGGTGGGCCATAATATTTTCTTCATCAAGTTCTTTGATTTTAGTTTGTTTTTTTATTTCTTGATCAATCTGTACTTCAAGTTTTTGCATCTCTCCGGATGAATTCTTTTTATGAAGATCCTCAAAAACCAAAACTTCCTGGCCATGCATAGGAATAGTTAAACTGAGTATCCAGTTTTTATCTCTAAGAACAGATTCAAAACGAAACAAATAGTTTTGGTCATAGTAGCCGATTCTTCCACGTCCCTCGCCTTCAAGTTTGATAGGCTTAAGAGCATCCTTTAAAGATGAAGGTGTCATGAGAGTGGAACAGGCCGAAAAAAATAAAATAAAAAAAGGGATGAAGTAATTCATCCCTCGATACTAATAGTTTACGTTTAATAAGCAAATTCTAATTATTATCCTTACCTGAAGCAGGAACTCGATCCATTTCAATCCCCTCCATGACAGTGAGAATTTTCTGTCTCTCGTCATCATATTTGGTCTGGCTCAATGCTCGATCAATGAATGAGCGCGCCTTGCGGAAGTCCTTTAGCTCTTTATGAACAATGGCCAAGTGCTTTAGAATCTCCACATCTCCTGGCACTTGCTTGAAAGCATAGTTGAGCTCTTTTAAGGCCTTATCCAAATCACCAATTTTGTAATAGTACCAACCAAGTGAATCACGAATGTATCCATCATTAGGAGCTAGGGATACTGCCTTCTGAATATATTCATAGGACTTTTCAAGCTCCACTCCTCTCTCTAATAAAGAGTAACCAAGAAAATTCCAAGCATGAGCATTATTGGGATCTTTCTCTAAAATCTTTTCTACAAGTTGTATTGATTCTTCGTACTTCTCAACTCGATTTAAAAGATTGGCGAGATAGTAGACATGTTGATCACTAAACTTCTTATCATCCTTGGCAATAGTAAGGGCTTCGGATGCCTCATTAAACTGTCCAAGATTTTCAAAATAACTGGCCTTCACTACGCTAAGTTCGACTCTAAAGTCTTTAAGTTCTTCGATTCTTTTATCAACATGCTCGATAAAAGCTGAATGCCACTTTGATTTCACTCCTTGTGTTTGAGCAAGATGAGAAAGCATATTGGCCACCTGTAATGAACTATCTGTATAAAGCCCACTTTGAGGAGTAATACGATTGAAGTAGTCTATAGAATGCTCATAATTCTGAAGCTCTTGGTAGATGGCACCTAAATAATAAAGAACCTTATCAGATTCAGGAGCAGCTCTAAGAAGGTCTTTAAACATCCCAATAGCTTTAGGGTATTGCTTAGTATCAGTATAAAGAACACCTAATTTAACTTTGAGATTAAGGTTATCCGAATCAAGGTCACTTAAAACTTCAGCGTACCCAATAACCTCTTCATATCTTTCCATCAAAAAAAGAGCATTCACTATTCGGCTCAGAATTTCTCTATCTTTGGGAAACTTCTTTAAATGATTCTTATAGATACTGATTGATTTATTGAAGTTTTCTTTTTCTTCGTACATTGACCCAAGAGCAGCTACTGATGCTCCTAGTGAAGGCTGCTTTTTAAGCGAGGATTGATAAGAGGCCATGGCCTCTTTCTTCTTACCTAGATCTTGATAAAGTTTTCCTAAATAAAAATCGTACATCCCATTTTTAGGATTATTACGAGAACAGGTTTGAAGTTGTGCTAAGGCCTTGTCAGTCTGTTTTTTTACAACGTAACCTTTACTCAAAAAGACACAAGCATCTTCACTGTTTTTATTTAAAGCTAAAACTTGTTTATAAACCTCGATAGATTTATCTTCCTGATCCATACCAGTGTAAACGCCAGCAAGGATCAGTCCCACTCTCTCTTCTCTCTCTTTAGTCCAAAGGTCTTCTAGCACTTTTTGAGCAAGCTCTAGATCCCCTCCTCTAATAAGAGAGATCGAATATTTCTTTTGAACGAAAGTATCGTCGGGAACAAGATGATGAAGATGCTTAAATAGTTCTGATGAAGTTGTATAATCCCCAGTAAGAAGAGACATATTGGCCTTCAGAAAAATATCTGATGCTAAATAAATTCCCGTAGTTTCATCATACCTAGCAGAGGCCACTACCTTCTCTAAGCGAGAACTCGCTAGGGAAAGGGCCTCTCTATTAAGTTCATCATATTCGGCAGCCGTTAGCTGAG
>CAYWMU010000173.1:0-5899 GCA_964459395.1 uncultured Bacteriovorax sp. | reverse complement strand
AAAAACATTCTTAAATCCCTTCTTAATAAAGACTGTGACGTCATCATTCTTCCTTGGGATAGCTCCTTTGAAGTCATTAAAGAATATGCTCCCCAAGGTGTTCTCCTCTCAAATGGGCCAGGGGATCCTAAAAGTGTGAGTGATCAAATCTCTGGAACCATTCGAAAAATTCAAGAGAACTATCCTCTCTTTTGCATCTGTATGGGACATCAGCTTTTTGCTCTCGCTAATGGGGCCCAAACAGAAAAGATGAAGTTTGGTCACCGTGGGGCAAATCACCCAGTAAAAGATCTCATTAAAGACCGAGTTTATATAACATCACAAAATCATGGCTACCACGTCATAAGAGAAAGTATCACCAATACTGATCTTGAAGTTACTCAAGTCAATTTGAACGACGGCTCTGTGGAGGGATTAAAACATAAAAAGTATCCCGCCTTCTCTGTTCAATATCATCCCGAAGCATCCCCAGGTCCAGAAGACACTCACTTTTTATTCGATGAATTTTTAAACAATATTAGGAATTAGTAATGGCAAAGAGACATGATATTAAAAAAGTTTTAGTCATCGGATCGGGCCCCATCGTTATCGGTCAAGCCGCGGAATTTGATTATTCTGGAACTCAAGCCGTGAGGTCATTGATTGAGGAAGGAATTGAAGTAGTGCTGATCAATTCGAACCCCGCCACCATTATGACTGATAAAGAAACGGCCCATAAGGTTTATATTGAACCGCTGACTGAAGAATTTATTTTAAAAATTATTTCTCTTGAAAGGCCTGATGGTCTTCTTCCTACCTTAGGAGGACAGACCGCTCTTAATCTTGCGGTTTCATTAAAAATGAATGGCCACCTTGATCGCCTGGGAGTGGAACTCTTGGGTTGTAAAGTGGATACCATTCAAAAAGCAGAAGACCGAAAACTTTTTAAAGAGCTTATGCACCAGATTGGTGAACCTGTTCCTGCAAGCGCCATTGTTCACTCTGTAAAAGAAGCCATTCAATTTAGTGAAGAAGTGGGACTTCCTCTCATTGTTCGTCCTGCCTATACCTTAGGAGGTACAGGTGGTGGAGTCGTCCACACCTTAGAAGAATTAAAAACTATCACTGAATCTGGGCTTAATGCTTCCCCTATTCATCAATGCCTTATCGAAAAATCCATTGCAGGGTTTAAGGAGATTGAATACGAAGTCATTCGAGACGGAAAAGATAACTGCATTATTATTTGTAACATGGAAAATATTGATCCTGTCGGTATTCATACAGGAGATTCCATCGTCGTGGCCCCTTCCCAAACTCTGAGTGATCGCGATCATCAGATGCTTCGAAGCTCTGCTCTTAAAATTATTCGCTCTTTAAAAATTGAGGGAGGATGTAACGTTCAGTACGCTCTTGATCCCCATTCCAGTCAATACTACGTGATTGAAGTTAACCCACGAGTTTCTCGCTCCTCTGCTCTTGCTTCTAAGGCCACGGGGTACCCCATTGCTAAAGTAGCAGCTAAGATTGCTATTGGGCTTGGACTTGATGAGATTTTAAATCCTGTAACTAAAAAAACTTATGCCTGTTTTGAACCGGCCCTTGATTATATAGTCACAAAACTTCCACGCTTTGCTTTTGATAAATTCCCAAATGCTAATCGCCGTTTAGGGACACAGATGAAGGCCACTGGTGAAGTCATGGGGATTGGAAGAAACTTTGAAGAATCTTTTCTCAAAGCTGTTCGCTCCCTCGAATTAAAACTTGATCACCCAGCTCTTCATAAAAATGGCCTTACTCTTATTGAGAAAATAAGAAGACAAGATGATGAACGTATTTGGGGGATCTTTGAGGCCTTGCGAGAAGGTATAACAACTAAAGAGATCCATGACATTACTCAGATGGATCCTTTCTTTCTTCAAAAGTTTCAAAACATCATTTCCCTTGAAGAGAAGCTAAGAAATAATCCTCGAGATCACCAAATTCTTAAAGAGGCCAAGACTCGTGGATTTGCCGATTCTTTTATCGCTAGACTCTGGAAAACTACTGAGAAAGAAGTGCGAACTCTTCGAAAAGAAAATAACATCACTCCTAATTATAAAATGGTTGATACTTGTGCTGCCGAATTTGAATCAAGCACCCCTTACTTCTACTCAACTTATGATCAGTTTAATGAAGCGATCCCTACCAATAAGGAAAAGATCATCGTTCTTGGCTCTGGCCCAATTAGAATTGGACAAGGGATTGAGTTTGACTACGCCACGGTTCACGCCATTAAGGCCATTAAAGAGTCAGGCCTTGAGGCCATCGTTATTAATAACAACCCTGAAACAGTATCCACTGATTTTGATATCTCTGACCGTCTCTACTTTGAACCTCTCACTGTAGAAAATGTTCTCGATATTATTGAAAAAGAAAATCCTAAGGGGGTTATAGTTCAGTTCGGTGGGCAAACGGCAATTAATTTAACATCTAAACTCTCTGAATACGGAGTCAAAATTCTTGGGACAAGTGTAGATGACATTGACCGGGCTGAAGACCGAAAGCGTTTTGAGTCTCTTCTTCGAGATATTAATATCGCTCAGCCTCTAGGTTTTAGTGTCACAACTAAAGAAGAAGCTCTAAAGCGTGCAGAAGAAATATCTTATCCTGTGATGGTTCGTCCTTCCTATGTACTCGGGGGGCAGGCCATGGAAATCGTTTACTCCACTGAAGAATTAAAAAATTACCTCAAAGAAAATCATCAGGAAGGCTCTCCCCTTCTCGTAGACCGCTATCTCATCGGTCAAGAAATAGAAGTGGATGCTATTTGTGATGGAGTTGATGTCTTTATTCCAGGAATTATGGAACACATCGAAAAGGCCGGAGTTCACTCAGGAGACTCTATCGCTGTTTATCCTCCTCAAAGTTTATCAGATGAGGTTATCCACAAGTTAGTGAGCATGACCACCAAGATTGCCTTAAGTCTTAACATCAAAGGACTGATTAACTTTCAGTTCGTTTACTCTAAAGGAGAGGTTTATGTTCTTGAGGTTAATCCTCGCTCCTCTCGAACTGTACCGTTTCTTTCTAAGGTCACTAATATTTCCATGGCCCAAATTGCCACTAAAATTCACTTGGGGATCACTCTAAAGGATCAAGGTCTAAAATCTGAGCTTCTCCCTTTTAAAGATATTGTGGCCATTAAAGCTCCTGTCTTCTCCTTTGCAAAACTTAGTGATGTGGAAATTGCTCTGGGGCCTGAGATGAAGTCCACAGGTGAAGTTATGGGGAAGGACAAAATTTTTGAGAAGGCCCTTCATAAAGCTTTTCTTGCTACAGGGATTGTTATTCCCCAATCAGGTCATCTGCTGGTGACATTAAGAGATCAAGATAAAGACGAGGCCCTTCCTCTAATTAAAAGATTTGTGAGTCTAGGATTTCATATTATGGCCACTCCTGGAACTGCGGCCTTTCTTTCAGAGAAAGGAATTGAAGTGAGCTCCATTCAAAAAATTGGACGAGCAGAACACGACCTTTTGGCCGAAGTTCAATCAGGAAGAGTGACCTTAATTCTTAACTCCATCTCGAAAGGTAAGAATGTCGAATCCGATGGATTTAAAATGAGACGCTCCGCTGTTGAGCGAGGAATTCCTTGTTTGACCTCTCTTGATACCTGCGAGGCCCTCTTAAAAATCATTGAAAGAAATAGCTTTACAATGGAGTCCCTGACATGAATGAAAAAGTCATTCTTGCCCTTGATTTCTCTGATAAAAGTGAAGTCATCAGCACCGTCGAAAAATTCAAAGGAAAAATAAAGTGGGTTAAAGTAGGAATGGAGCTCTACTACTCAGGAGGTCCTGAGATGATCCACTATCTTAAAGATCAGGACTTCTCCATCTTTTTAGATTTAAAACTCCACGATATCCCCAATACTGTTTCTCAAAGTCTAAAAAACCTCTGCAAACTCCCCATTGATATGATTAATGTTCATGCTCTTGGGGGAAGAGTGATGCTAAGTGAAGCAAGTAAAGTGGTTAAAGATTCTCTCTACTCTCCTTACCTCATTGCTGTCACTCAACTTACCAGTACTGATGAGGAAACTTTTAAAGAACTAGGCTTTAAAACAAGCCTCGTCGATAATGTGGCAACTCTCTCGCAACTCGCCCACCAATGTCACCTTGATGGAGTCGTCTCCTCTGCTCACGAAGTTCCTATCATTAAAAATCTCTGTGGGCCGGATTTTCTTTGTGTTACGCCAGGTATCCGTTTTAGTGATTCAAGTCATAACGATCAAAAGCGAGTGATGACTCCAGAGAATGCTCTTAAACTTGGAAGTGACTTTCTTGTGATGGGGAGATCCCTCATTAATAACCCTCAACTTCTTGACCTCATCCCAGGAGAAAATGTGTGAGTCATCAAATTGCTAGTATCCTTTTAAATGAAAAAGCTGTTTTCTTTCGTCCGGATGTACCCTTCACTTGGACCTCCGGCATTAAGGCCCCTATTTATTGCGACAATCGCCTTCTCATCTCAAGCCTTAGTGCAAGAAAGGAAATCATAAACTCCTTTAATGAGCTCATCACTGAAAAAGATATCGCTATTGTGGGAACAGCGACAGCTGGAATTCCTTGGGGTGCTTGGATTGCATGGGAGAAGAATCTCCCTTTCGCCTACATCAGATCATCTGAGAAAAAGCACGGAAGACAAAATGCTCTGGAAGGAAAACTCAACTCAGGTCAAAAAGTGATTTTAATCGAAGACCTTATTTCTACAGGGAAAAGTTCCTTGGAAGCAGCTCAAAAACTCATAGACCTGGGGCACCAAGTGCTCAAAGTCATCAGTATTTTCACTTACAATTTCCCAGGAGTAAAAGAGCGCTTCACCAACCTTGGGATAGAAGCAATTTCTCTCACTAGCTTTGAAGTGCTTGCCGAAGAGGCCCGTACTTGTGGTAACCTTGATGAGTCAAATTTTAATCAAGTTATTAACTGGAAGAACGAGCAGCAAGTTATATGAATCTAGAATATAAAAAAAACACTCTTCACTTCTCTGGTGTCTCTATTGCAGAAGTGGCCAAAAAACATAAAACTCCATTTTACCTTTACTCTGAAGAAATTCTCTCTGAAAACTATATGGAGTTTTTCCATGGGGCCTTAGAAGCTGGACTTCATCATCCCCTCGTCTGCTTTGCCGTTAAATCAAACTCTAATAAAGAGTTTTTAAAAGTATTAGCAAGTCTTGGTTCAGGAGCTGATATCGTCTCTGGCGGAGAACTTATGCGTGCTCTTGAAGCAGGCATTCCTGCCAACAAGATTGTTTTCTCAGGAGTCGGAAAGACGAGCGAAGAAATTGAACTCGGTCTTAAAAAGGGTGTTTATTCCTTTAATATCGAAAGTATTGAAGAACTTGAACTCATCAACGCACTTTCTAAGAAACTAAAAAAGACAGCTCGCATTTGTTTTCGCTTTAACCCTGAAGTGGAATCAAAAACTCATAAATATATTTCAACTGGAAATAAAACTCATAAGTTTGGAATCCTAAAAAAAGATATTCTTAAAACTCTAAAGAATAAAAAGTATTGGACTCATTCAAAACCAGTGGGACTTTCCATTCACATCGGAAGCCAGCTTCTTGACCTTAAGGCCACTAAGAAGGCCATTGAAAGAATGTGTGAACTGGCCCTCGCCTCCAAAACAAACTTTGAATTCTTAGATGTTGGCGGAGGTCTAGGAATTGACTATCACGAATCAGAAACCGCAAAAGTTCCAAAGATCTCAGATTACATGAATATGATTCATCAAGCTCTTGAGAAGAACTACTACTCAAAAACCACCAACATTCCACGTGTAGTTTTTGAACCAGGTAGAAGAATTTCAGCTAAAACAGGAATTCTTGTGATGAGTGTTCTTCGTAACAAAGTTTCTGAGAACAATCACTTCAC
>CAYWMU010000172.1:0-5902 GCA_964459395.1 uncultured Bacteriovorax sp. | reverse complement strand
TTAAATGATTGATCTTCAATTAGCGTTACATAAACATCGCTTTGAAGAAAACGATGCGAGAATAAAAGAGCAAGAAAAAAGATATGCTTATTACTCCGGCGATAAGGTTAAAATACTTTCTTACTTAAAAAAAGTTCTTTGTATTACTTATGACGAGAATGATGTTGCAGAAATGCAATTGCAATGGGTCAACATCACTCGGAAACTGATAGATCAAATGGCTGTTATTTATCGTGAACCTGCTTATAGGTATGTGACCGATAAAGAAGGAAAAGAGAAGGATGATTTTACTGAATATTATAATAAACTTATTCCGGAGAATGTAAACACAAAAGATAAACGTGCTCATAGGTTAGCTAAACTTGATAATACCTCATTAACCTTTGTAGGGTTTAATAAAAAAACAGGTAAGATTGATTATGTAGTAGAGCCATCATGGAAATATACGGTTTGGGTAAACGATGAAGATAGTTCCCAGGTTGATATGATTATGTATGACAAATACTTTGTTAATCCTAAAGGCGAGCCAGAACTTTATACAGTAGTATGGACACCTAAAGAACATTTCAAATTAGATGCAAACGGCAATAAATCTGCTTTTAGTACAAACGAGAAAATGATAAATCCCTATGGAATTGTTCCTTATGTTCCTTTGAGACTTGAAGAAGGCGAGGATTTCTGGGGTGATGGACAAAGTGACACTGTAAATGTAAATGAACAGATAAATTTTCTCCTTACTAAAGTAGTCAATTCAGATATAATCTTAGGTACTGAAGGGACAATATTAGCAATTAACTTAGGATTAGAAAAACGTTCATCCGGCGGAGACATTCAAAGGAAAGAGGTCAGGGTAGGACGGAAACATCCTTATCAAGTTGATAATGTTACTGACGATAAAGTTTCTCCAAGATTAGAACATGTTTCATTCGACCCACATATAGAGGAAATAAGAGATTACATTGATTGGCAGATAAAACAAATAGCAGCTATTAAAGGGTTAAATCCTAACCAGATACTTTCCGAAACAAAAGACACTTCAGATTATCAAAAGTTGATGGATGCTTTAGACCAAATGGAGTTAAGGAAAGATGATCTTGAACCATGCAGGGAGTATGAAAAAAGAAGATTTGATATAACAAGAAAAGTGAATAATTATTTCGCTGATACTGAAGAAGGAAGAAAGTTCAAACTTAAAGAAATACCTGAAGATTTAGAATTGCAGGTTGATTTTGCAGAAGTAGAAATAATTAAAACTGTATCTGACAAATGGACTGAAAGAGAAAAACAATTACAGTATAATATGACAAGTCCTCTTGATTGGCTGATGGAAGATAACCCTGACCTAACAGAAGATGAGGCACAGGAAATATTAAACGAGAATAAAAGAATTAATTCAGAAAACGGCAGACAAATGACTGCCTTAGAACAAAGACTTAAACAACTTAATAATAATCAGGGTGGAAACCCCACATCAAATCTTGGAGAAGATTTATGACTAAACTTTTTAACATGATCTATGGAAATAGATTTTTCGAGGATGAACCGGGAGGCGGCAATCCTCCAGCGGGTGGAGATCCGAAAGGCGGCGAAGGAAATCCCGACTTAAAAAAAATGCAAGACCGAATATCTTATTTAGATGGAGAACTAAAAAAGGTAATAGGCGATAGGGATAGTCTGAAAGGAAAGTTAAGAGAAATTGATGAAGCTGAATCTTTGAAAAAAGGTGAGTATGAAAAAGTAATCAACGAATCAAAGAATAAGTTATCAGAACTTGAAAAAGAGCTGGGGACTTATAAGAGCAAAGCTGAATCATGGGACAAATACTTAACAACTAAGCAGGAATCCCTGAAAGAAAAAATCGGCGACAAGTGGAAAGATTCTTATGCGAATTTACCATTGGAGGATTTAGAAGATTTGGCAGAAACATTTAAACCAAGTCCGGCAATTCCTACTGATGATGGTAAAGGTATAAGTAAAACTAAAATCGAACTTGACGCTAACCAAAAGAAAGAACGTGATTTGATGTTTGCAAGTGTAACTGATGAAGAAACCCGCACAAAGTATTACATCGAAGCACGTGGATTAGATAAACCAAAGAAATAGGAGATTTTAATAAAATGGCAAGTTTGAAATATCGCTGCCTTAAATTAAATCCGAAAATAGTTGAAGTGCCTGTGGCTGCTTCTCAGTATTTCTATCACAACGGAATAAACCTTGTTTACCTCGATTCCAATGGTAGAGCTGCTTTAGCACTAACAGCAACAGCAACTCTTTACGGATATGCTATTGTACCTAAAGGCAGAGGTGCAGGCGCAAGTGATGCTTATTGGCTTTCAAGCGCAACAGAAGGAAAAGACAAAATCGCTGTTATACCAATTAGCGGAAATGAAGATGCTACTTTCTTATTACCTGCGGATGATACAGTTACCGCAGCAATGAAAGGAAATGCTTGTGATATAATAGCTGTAAATGATGGTACTGCTACAACTGTAGATGTTGGAACATCCTCAAAAGATGTTTTAATTATCGAAGATGTTGGGACTTCCGTAGCTGGCGGGTCTGCAACAGATGTAGTAGTTAAGTTCAACCCGGCAAAAGTCCAAGCTGACACATAAGGAGAAATAAGAAATGGCAGAAGTACGTGCTCAATGGACTGAGGCTCTTACTAAAGACCTCTATAAATATATGTTTGAAAAATACGATCAGCTTCCTAAGGTATATCCTTCAATCTTCCAGGTTGAACAAATGGATAGTGCTTATGTAAAAGAAACAGCAGCTATAGGAATGGGACAACTTTCGGAAAGAAAAGAAGGTGCTGATATAATCGCTTCCAATGCTTTGGAAGGGTTCACAGTAATCGGAAAGGCAAGAACATGGAGTGATGCCTTTGAATTAACAATGGAAGTACAGGAAGACACACCGCCTGAAAAAATAGCAAACATGGCTCGTGATATTGCTTCTACATGGGCAGAAGGTGTAGTAAATTCACAGGAAACTTTCGCTGCTAACTTTTTCAATTACGGTGGTTATACAGCAGGTCATGACATCTTTAATAATACTATAACAGGTGTTATTGATGATGGTTCTGCTGATTTAATTTATGATGGTAAACCTTTCTTCAATCTTTCAAATAACCTTAGAAGTTCTAAAGGTGGCGGAACTTATTATAACGGAACTGCAAATGTTCTCTCTATTACAAATTTGCAGACTGCTTATAATTTGCAAACTAACACCAATAACAGGAATGAAAGAGATGAGAAAGTTGCTTTAATGCCAAATGTACTTGTACATCCTCCGGCTTTAAGGTTTACTGTTAAATCTGTTCTTGAAAACGAATGGGTAGGCGGGAACGCTAATCTTGACATCAATACCACAAGAAACCTGGTACAACCTATTGAATGGCATTATTTGTCTGATAGTGATGCTTGGTTCTTGGGTGTTAGACAAAAAGGTATAAAATTCTTAGAAAGAAGAATACCTATCATTGAATATTACAGAGACCCTAAATCTAAAAAGTTATTTGTCACTATTGATGCTCGTTGGGGTGCAGTAGTTAATAACTGGAGATACTGGGTAGGAAACGCATTCTCAACATCTTAATTGAAGGAATAAAAATGAAAGTTCAAAAAGCAAAAGTTCAAAAATTAGATGTGAAAGAATCGGACATTTTTGGTGCGTCAGCCTTAGAGGCTGACGACTATAAACTCATCTCTATTGTTCCTACAACTGATGCTAAAGGCAAAGTAAAAAAAGTAGTAACAGGTGTAAAGGTAATTGATGAGAAGGTAGTCAACCTTAGTGAGCTATCCGATTATGAAAAAAAAGGATATAAGATCACATCTACTTTTGAAGTTGAAGAAGAACCGGAGAAGAAGAAAGGAGGCAAATAAATGAAAAAATATATTTTGTTTATAGCCTTTGCTTTCTTTGTTGTTCTGGGATTCCGATTCAGCGCAACAAATTTCGACAGGTTAGTTCTTGGAAGCGGGAATTATGATACTGACCCGAATGCAACCGCAGATATAACATTACAGAATGACGAATACATCTCAAATGCTACTGACGGAGTTATAGAACTCAACGCAGCGACTTTGAATGTAAATGGAACTGTAGCAGGAACGAACGTATTCAGTACAACTGATACAGCCGATACAGTAGTAATAGCGGGGACACTATCAACTGACATATTTGTGGTAAGTGGTGTTTATACAGGCGGCACAGTAGATCAGCAGGACGTCTTACAAGCTTTAGCTAAAACAGATACACTTATTGTAATTCGTTTGGCATCTGGTGAAAGTGCATTGAAATATAATTGGATTCGTTTGAGATAATGGAAATAAAAGTAAGGACAACTTGTGAAACTTGCGGGACTCCTTTGAGAGGTAGTCCCGATAATTTACTTAGACGAGGTAATAAATTCTATTGCAGGACTCATTACGAAAAAACATCACCGGAAGAAAAGCAAAATAACAAATTTCAGGAGTTGCGACATAAAATCTATAAAGAGGTCATCAGTTGATTGAAAGTTTTTTAACACATGAAATGGTATGTAAAGGCGAACCCTCATTAGATGATTATTTGAGAAGGGATCAAATAGATTTCTCTGAAATAATCTCAGAGACTTTAGGCGATATGATCCAAGACCTTATAGATCATAATTATGAAGTTAGAAAACTCTGTAAACAATTATCATTACAATCGTCAGTTACTAAAACAGCAGCCTTTGAAGGGACAATCACTGATTACGATTATGCACAGAGAACATGGTTAGTAATTAATTCAACTGCTCAAACAGGTAACGCTGTATTCAAGCTAAAAGGTTCTGATGATGACGGAACAACTTATACAACTATACTAACAAAATCTATCACTAAGGCAGGAAAATATAATTATCAGTTCTTTGATATTTATAAAAAATACAAACTTGATTTAATTTCAATCGGAACTACTATTACTTATTCATCTTATTTACTTGAGAACATCTATACAAGGATGCACAGGGAACTTACAAGGGCTAAAATATATGAATCTCTGAAAGCCGAAGAAGATGATATGTATGGAGGTAAATATCAGGAATATATGGATAGATATAAATCGTTAGTGAATGATTCACGTTTGTATTATGATGAAGATGACTCTGGGCAGATAACTTTACCTGAACAGGAAGAAAATTCTCACGATGTGGTGTTTAGATTATGAGCTGGTCAACTGATTCAATTAAAAATATTATGGATGCACAGGGTTATGTTTTAATCCCTGAGAATAAAACAGCAGAAGAATCAAGTAAAGCGCATAAGCATAAGTCATATACATTAAAGTGGGGTGGTGCTTCAAATGTTGAGCTTTTTATAGGCAACGATATTGCCTTTAATAACAAGGTAACAATGGAAATCCTTTACACAAACATAGATCAGGGAGTTAGAGAAGAAAACGCACAATTATTTATCAACCTGATGAAAGCAATGGCTAAAATAGAAAGCTTCCTTAATTTTACCGGAGATCAGACATTTGAGGATATTGATAATAAGACGACAAAAGGCACTTTAGAATTTTATTACGGAGTAGAGACGAATTGTTAAAAATTACTTTGGATGGTTATGAAAACAGAGAAAATATTAACAAGGATAGTGAAGCAGATTCACCATCTGAAGAACAAAGCGAAAAAAAAGAAATTAGTCAATCTATCAATGAAATTATCTGGATAAGAAATGACCAAGAAGAAAAAAGAAAAATTGAAATTAATTATCTCTAAAAAACCTGGATGGTCAGATCATAAATGTTTGACTAATCTTGATAAAGAAAGAGATAAACTTTTTAATAAAGGTGAAAAGATAGAAGTAACCGAACAAGAATTAAAAACCATTGGTAAACATAGATGGTTGGAGGTAGAGAGTGGCAGTTA
>CAYWMU010000171.1:0-5948 GCA_964459395.1 uncultured Bacteriovorax sp. | reverse complement strand
CTCGAAAACTTCTTCTGGTTTCTTAGGTATCCATTGTTCGGTTAAGAATTCTTCTTCTCCGTTTTTCATAGCGCTCGTGATATTGTCGATAGTCGCCTCTAACTGAGGATATTCAAATTTAAAACCATCATTTTGAATTTTTTGAGAACTTACTTTCTGACTTGAGAGAACTAGGGTAGACATCTCTCCCAGCACAAGTTTTAAAGGGAGCCCAGGTACTTTAGGGAAAAGAGGTTTATTAAGTTTCCTTGCTAAGGTTTTAGAGAATTCGAGGTTGGTTACAGGGTGAGGGGCCACAGCGTTTACCGCTCCTTTGATTTGAGAATTAAGGAGATGAACTAAAAGAGAAACTAAGTCTTGAATGTGAATCCAACTCATCCACTGCTTACCACTTCCAACAGCGCTGCCTATCCCGCTTGAGAATAGAGGAAGAAGGCGCTCGAGAGCTCCTCCCTGACTGCTTAATACAATACCTATTCGAGGATTAATGACTTGGATATTATCTTGAGTGAGGATTTGTGATTCTCTCTCCCAGTCCTTACATATTTGGGCCAAGAAATCATTGTCAGGAGAACTTTCTTCCGTGAGTAGTTCATCATTTCTATCCCCATAAATTCCTATTGCTGAAACTGATATGAACTTAGTTAAAGTTTTTTTATTATTTGCTAGCTGATGCTTCACTCCCTTAACTAAATTTTGGGTCATTTTTATTCGTGATGCATGAAGCTTTTTCTTTCTCTCGCTGTTCCATCTTTTAGCACCAATATTTTCTCCTGCAAGATTATAGATCGCTTCGACTCCTTCAAAGGCTTCATCTGGAATTGTTGAATTGGTGTAAGTAATTATTTTAGCTGGATAGGGAAGGACTGCTTTGGCCTTCTCAGTATTACGGGTAAGGATAATTAATTCATGGCCTTGAGCACTAAGGGCCTTACCAAGTTCCTTACCAATCATTCCTGTTCCACCGGTGATTAGTATTCGCATATTTACCTTCTTTGTTTTTTACCTTTTACTCGCTCATAAGGTCTCTGCTTACTCGTTATTATAAAGATTATAATAATAAATGTATAGAAAATTCTATACAAGCACTTTTTTGCAGTTTAAATATGATAGTTAACAAGTATTGAGAGGATTTATGTCCGTTAACCTATCGTCACCAGTAGACCATCTGCTTTCTCAATTTTTGATTGGACCGGTTGAGGAATTTCTTTCTCGTCCCAGGAAAGATTTAAGAGGTGAAGTCGTCAAGGTTGGGTTTTTACTTTATACGAACCAGAGACCATGTAGCCTAACTCTTAAGAACTTAGAGATTGTCTGTTCATTACTTGAGTGGATTCATGCCGGCTCATTAATAGTAGATGATATTCAAGACGATAGTTTGGAGAGAAGGGGAGAAAAGTGCTTACATCGGATGTATGGCATGCCTTGCGCTCTTAATGCTGCTAATTGGATGTACTTTGAAGCTTTAAGAAAGATAAATGAATTATCTCTTGATAATGAATATAAATTAAAAATTATTAACCTTGTTCTTCAGATGATGTCCGAAGCTCATGCTGGGCAGGCCATCGATCTCATGACTGATATTTTTAATCTTCCTCCTGAAGAAATTTATAACCTCGGAATGAAAGGACATGTTCTCAAAAGTGGAAGTCTTTTTGCTCTTGCCTTTCAAATCGGCGCACTTCTAGGAAATAGTCATGCAGATCTTGATCTTTTAGGAGAATTGGGAAGAGCTTTTGGAAGCTCCCTTCAACGATTTGATGATCTTGGTAATTTAGATGTAAATGGCTCTTCTTCAAAAGCACTAGAAGACCTTCGACTAGGTCGTCCTACATGGCCCTGGATGTATCTTGCTAAGTATCGCCCACAAAATGATTTTTTTCGATTTCAAGAAGTTGTTAAAAAGTTACCACAAACTCATGAACTTCAAGTTTTTTTGAAAGAGACAAAACTCAGAGAAGAAGCCCTAGATCTGGCACGCAAACTTCATCATGATATTTTTGATTACTTTGAGCACCCTTTCCCAGGGAAGTTGAAGAGCGAAGGACTTATTCATCTACAAAATATATTGGAGAGGGTTTCATATGCATACGTCTAAAAGAGTTGCTGTTATTGGTAGTGGGTTTGGTGGTCTCTCAGCTGCGATTCGTTTAGCAGCCCACGGGTTTCAAGTAGAGATATTTGAGAAGAGAGATCTTCCAGGTGGAAGGGCCTATGTTTATAAAGACAAAGGCTTTACTTTTGATGCTGGCCCTACAGTAATTACTGCCCCTCATTGTCTTGAAGAATTGTTCGCTTTAACTGGTAGGAAAATGAGTGACTATGTTGAACTCATGCCTGTTACGCCTTTTTATCGGCTGTTTTGGGAAGATGGCTTTCAGTTTGATTATAGTAATAATAGTGAAGAACTCTTTTCTCAGATTAAGAATAAATCTCCTGGTGATGTTGAAGGATATAAAAATTTTCTCGAATATTCAAAAGAAGTCTTTAATGAAGGTTATACAAAGTTAGCAGCGACACCCTTTCTTCATTTGTGGAGTATGGTAAAAGTTTCTCCTCAGCTCCTTCGACTAGGTGCTTATCGAAGCGTCTATTCAACTATTTCAAAATTTATTAAAGATGATCATCTAAAACAGGCCTTTAGTTTTCACTCCCTCTTAGTTGGGGGGAACCCTTTTAGCACCTCTTCCATTTATACCCTTATCCATTTTCTAGAGAGGAATTGGGGTGTTTACTTTCCCAAAGGAGGGACGGGAGCTCTAGTTAGAGCACTTGTTAGATACTTTGAAGATTTAGGGGGAGTTATTCACTATGAAAGTGAGATAGATCAAATTACGACGAAGAATGGGAAAATTAGTGGAATAGTGACTAAGAAAGGATATGTTTGGGAATGTGAAGCAGTGGTGAGTAACGGTGATATCGTTCATACTTACAAAGATCTTCTCAAAGAAGAACCTCTTGCTAAACCTCGCGCTAAAGAGTTAATTCAAAAGCACTTTAGTATGAGCTTATTTGTTCTTTATTTTGGAACGAATAAAAAATTTCCCAATCTAGCTCACCATAATATTTTATTTGGACCTCGGTACAAAGAACTACTAAGTGATATCTTTTCTAAAGGTATTCTACCAGATGACTTTTCTTTATATCTTCATGCTCCTAGTATTTCTGATCCGGATTTAGCACCTCCTGGACATGAGTGTTTTTATGTTCTGGCCCCTGTGGCCCATCTTGGAAAACTGTCTGTTGATTGGGAAAAAGAAGGGCCAATTTATGCTGAAAAGATCCTTCAATATATGGAAGAAAAGTATATGCCTGGTCTTCGTGAGAGTATTGTTACAGAAAGATTCTTTACACCCAAAGACTTTATGGGAGAACTCAATTCATATCATGGTTCGGCGTTTTCACTTGAACCAAGACTGGATCAAAGTGCTTACTTTAGGCAGCACAATAGAGATGAGAAAATTTCTGGGCTTTATTTTGTTGGTGCAGGAACTCACCCTGGTGCAGGAGTTCCTGGAGTCGTCAATTCGGCCAAAGCAACGGCGGGTTTAGTGCTAGAGGATTTAGGCCAATGAAACACAGAGAAGTCATAAGAAATGGATCAAAAAGTTTTTCTCTTGCCTCCCTGTTTTTTTCACCCAAAGAGAAAGAGGCATCCTGGAAACTTTATTCTTGGTGCCGTTACTGTGATGACTTAATTGATGATGAAGAGATCCCTTCTCAAAGGAGAGATAATCTCATTGATTTAAAAGATAAAACTTTCTCATTAATACATCAAAATTCCACAAACTTTTATTTGTCTGGAATGTTTGATGTTATTCATGATTTTAAACTTCCTATGAATTACCCAATGGATCTTCTGAGAGGAATGGAGATGGATGTAGAGGGTAAACGCTTCCAAACTTTAGAAGATTTAGAGGAGTATTGTTATTGTGTTGCTGGTACCGTAGGTCTCATGATGTGCCACATCTTAGGTATTCGTGATGAAGTGGCTCTTCATCATGCTGTTGCTTTAGGTAAGGCAATGCAGTTAACGAATATATCTCGTGATATTATCGAGGATAAACAAAGAGGGCGTCTCTATATTCCTCTGATGTGGTTAAAAGAAACCGAAATCTCTGAAGAAGAACTCTTTTTACAAAATAATGAAGAGATTCTTCTCTCTTACCAAGAAAGACTATTAAAAAGGGCCGATGAACTTTATAGTATCGGACTTCAAGGCCTTAAGTTTCTTTCTCTACGCTCTTCTTGGGCAGTCCTCATCGCTGCTATCATTTACTCAGATATCGGTCGAGTGATCAGAAATAATCCTCAGAGAAGTTTAAAAAAGAGGGCGATAGTTTCAACCATAAGAAAGCTATCACTTCTTTGTTTTAGCTTAGTAAAAATGATTCCTCTTGTACTGTATAATCTAAGGTCAAACGAAGTTCGTTCTCCACAAAGTGTATGGAGTCTTCACTCATGAAAGAAAATTTTATCCAAGAAACAATCGTCTATGCCTCTCGTATTAAGGACTTCTCAGCAAAGGATTGGTTAGTGTACATCCTCTGGGTTGGACTCATGTATGGACTCTTTATTGCTGTTAGTATCTTCATAGGGATTGGTCATTTTGGAAATGTTATCTATCCGGCCTATGTTTATAATATCCCTCTAGGTGTCTTTATTTTCTCCACAGCAATTGCTTTTGATACCATTGGACATCGTACAATCTATAAAGAATTCCTCCAAAAGGCAGAGGCCCTTGTTCATCAATTAACCATTTTTGCTGGTATCACGAGTGTCCTTGTTTTATGTATGGCCTACTACCATCCGGTCTTTTTAAGAATTCCAGCATTGGTTCTCATTGCTCTTAGTATTATTTATTCACTCATCGATGAGGCCCTACATTGGTATCGATATCTTGCGAAATCAAGTGATAGGGTCGAGATGTGGAGTCATTTTTTTATTTTATTAGGACATATGATTATGATTCTCTCTTGGTGGCAGTGGTATGATGAGGGATATATTGGGGTCAATGAAACTTTAAAGTTGGTTGCTCCGTATGATTAAGCACGATCTATATGACTGTATTATAGTTGGCGGTGGTCTCTCGGGTTCCCTTCTTTTTTATGGTCTGAAAGCAACCCATCCTAATATTAAAGTTCTTCTTTTAGAGAAAGACTCAAAACTTGGTGGTAATCATACATGGTGTTTTCACGAAGATGATATCAACAATTATAACAATAATTGGATAAGAGATCTTATCTCTAAAAGTTGGGATAGCTATGAAGTTATTTTCCCTCGTTATCATAGAATATTAAAAAGCTCCTATCATTCAATCCAATCAAATAAGCTTCATGATTTACTCATTAATAAGTATTCAGATTCTATTTCATTAAATTCTGATATTTCTTTTCTTGGAGAGAATGAAGTTAAGTTCATCTCGGGGGATACTCTTAAAGCTCATTGCGTGGTCGATGCAAGAGGATGGAAAAAAACTGAGTCTATACCTTCTGGTTATCAAAAATTTGTTGGCCTTGATATAAAACTCAAACGTCCCCATGGACTTAGTGGGGTTAGATTAAAAGATGCGAGGGTTGAGCAAATTGATGGTTATCGTTTCGTGTATGTTCTTCCTTGGAGTGAAGATGAAGTCTTAGTAGAGGATACTTATTATTCAAATAGTAGCGAATTAAATACTAACGATGTAAAAGAGAGAATTTTATCTTACATAGAAAAAGAAGGTTGGGGGGTAGAGGCCATTCTTCGTGAAGAGTCCGGATGCCTGCCTCTTACCTCTTCATTTGAAATTCCTGAAGTTGAAGGCCCTGTAACTCTGGGAGCTCGTTCAGGGGAGTATCAACCAGTTACCGGTTATACGTTTCCTCAAACATTCCATCGAATCCATGAGCTCCTTTCTTTAAAAGAAATAAGGAAAAGTAGTTCGCTTGAGCCTCTTAGTAATAATT
>CAYWMU010000170.1:0-5966 GCA_964459395.1 uncultured Bacteriovorax sp. | reverse complement strand
TTATCATCAAAGATACGCACAAAATTCTCTTTCCACTGGATGGTTCGAGGAGGATGAAGAAGCTGGAAGCGATCACCATCTAACCACTCAAGCCCTAGGCTGTTACCTACCCACTCACCTTCCTGGTCGCAAATAACAAGTAACTCATCTTTAAAACTAAGTTGGTGTGGCCCATTTGGGGGCCCTTCTTTTTTTATTTTTTTATAAATATGAGCATAGGGATCGTGCCGGGGACTTTTAAGAAGAACTTTATCCAATAACTGGTATCCCTCTTCTTTATTAATTCTAGGAATTAAGTCACCATGAGACTCAATTACCACTAACGTGAAACCCACCCTTTCAGAAAGAATATGAAGAACTCGATCAAGAACCATTCCGGTGGGAAAATAAAGAAAATAAGTATCACCTTCAGGGATAAAATCTCTCAAGAGGTCTACAACTAATGAAGTAACAGGAAGGTCGTATTTTTGAGCAAGAAAAGAACAAATATTAGCTCGAGATGGATCAATTTCAAGATTAATTGATGGCCCTCCCTTCAACAGTGAATATAGAAGACTGCTCCTTCCTGAACCTCCACCTAAATCAATCCACTTCCCCTTAACCTCAGGATGCTCAAAGAGACATTCTAGATCTTCAAAGCACGTATAAAGGGCCCGCAGATCCAGTCCTTGATATCGCCCTTCCTCTGAAGTAACGTATCTCTCCCTTTCCACTTCCAACTGTTCTAAGTCAGATTTAAAACGTTGATAAGTTTGTATTGATAAAGAATCCAAAATTACTCTCTTCAAAGCCTTCAATCACATGTGAATAACGTAAACCCAGAACCACTGGGGTCATCAATCTAAACAAATAAGTTTCAAAGAGAAGTTCTGCTCCAGTAGACTTAGCTTCGTAATCAAAACCCATTATGCGTCCATTAAGGTCATCATAAAATAGATTGGTTGAAATTCTTTTCAAGTATAAGAACTTTCCAAAGTTTTCATCCGGATAAAAGAGAGGCATCGTATAGTTAGCTGAATACTTAAAAAACTCATCGAGAAAAAATTGATCTAAACCACGAGAAAAGAGAACTAAGCTCGCATACTCATAAGTTTTTGCGTTTTGTTTCTCATAAGCAAACTGATGATAAAATGAGTGATGTTTCTTCAGCCCCGGTAAATAGATCCTTGAGTCAAGACTTAAGAGTTGGCCTCTTAAATCCCCTCCAGAAATATCTTTCCCCGTTTCAAAATGTCCCGTGAATGTCAGGCCAAGGTCACTCAATAGATCTCTAGGAGCAAGTCTTGATACTGTAGAGAAGGATAAACTGGCCCCTAAAGAATAAAGTGTTCCTTGATTAAGCTCTCCTCTATCAAGGGGCTCTTTTCCCATCACATGAATGAGTTTATTGAATCCATAAAAGTTTAGAGATTGGAAATAGCGCCCAACAAATTTATTCCGTGGTAAATGAACGCCTAACTCTACTGTACCTTCTTCCCAACGATCTCTTTTTTCTGTTCCTCCAAAATTTCTTTTAGAAGTTCTTCCTTGATATCCCAGGTTATAACTTAAAACCGGATAGTATCTCATGAAAGCACCGCTTACATATCCTCCCGTTGTTCCTTCGTTATAGTTATAGAATGTCCCAAGACTTAATGAATTCTCGTTTAGAAGATCCCGGGAGAACAACTCAACTGCGACACTTGGGGAAAGGATCGGTGAAATGAGGTTCCATGAGTGAAAGTTTAAGTAATTCTTTATTCGCTTATATTTCTTTACCGGGTAATCCGTAGTTTCCTTAAATTCAAAAGTTGATTCATGATCTATGAAACGCTCATAGAGATTGCTTGTTAACACGGCTTCTTCTTTAATGACTTGAAGAGGAATCTTCTTCACCTTCATCCCGCGAAAAGAATAGTCATTAAAAATTAGTTCATCCTTAAAAAGCGTGGGAGCATAGGCCCCAAACTCCGAAGAGGTTCGTTTGATCAGCTCTCCATTTTGAAATTCATAAATATTGTCGATTCCATCGTGAGGAGACTCAACGAAGATTTTTCCATCTTCACTTGTAATGAAACCTAGATTTTGGTTGCCCATTGATAACAACTCTTTCATAGAAGCGTTATTCATATGAAAAGTATAAATAGCCTTCTGCGAAGAATTATCTTTACCTATTAGCACAAGAGTTTCATCGTCAAGCCAATCCAGACTAGTAATAATGACGTCTTTAGAGAGATTGAAAGTCTTTTCAACTTTTGTTTTCAAGTGAATAACAGAAAGGAGTTGCTCTTGATGATCATTCCAAATAATCCCTGCTACTTGTGAGGCATCGTGATTTATAATGGCAACTCTCCACTTCAAATCTTTCTTAAGAAACTCTGTTTCTCCTTTCAGGTTAACAACACGAAGAGTGCTGAAGTCTTCAAGCCCCCATCTTGGGTGAAGCTGCTTCTCAACAATGGCAAATCGCTCATTTCTTAACTTAATAGGATGACGATGGATGAAAGGGGCCGGATAATAAATGAGTTTTTCTTTATTATCTTCCACAATGACAAACTGATTGATGTCCCCCAGACCTTGCTTAAGTGCAAAGATTTTATTCTCTGAGATAGCTTGAGGGTACAAATAGTTAGTCCAACCATCCTTAACTTCTGGAGAAAGAGATTCACTTGGAATTTTTGAAAAACTCTGTCCTTTCCAGAAAGTGACCATCTCTTTAAGTTTATCTTTCACAAAATCATCAAATCTCATTCCTAGCATTTCATCGGCCCGATAATAGAAACTAAGAGGATTATAAGATTTATTGGCCGAGCGATCGATCAAAGAGGAATATTCATCTCCGAGTTCCTCTCTTAAAAAGCTCGTAAAAAAATAGCCAATGACATAGTGGTTTGGAACAAAGAAGTCGTAGGATCCGAAAAGAAGTTGATCCATTTTTAAATCTTTATTAAGACTCAAAGCCTTTAGATCTCTTTCAAATAAAGGAAGCCGGCCTCTTCCACCTAGAGTAAGAGCTGTTTCAATCCCTACAGCATCTCCCTCTAAGAACCATGGAGGAGCAGTAAAGGCCAAACCTAGGGCCACACCAATTTCACCGAGAAGCCATTGATAGTAACGATTAAAACCTTGCTTCGTTTTATCAAACTGAACAACATGACGAAACTCATGGATCCCTAAAGTGGTGAGCCACTCAGTGTTTGTCATTTCAGGATCAAGAGAAGGGCTCAAGAAAAACTCCGATCTTCTCGGGGCCAGGGTAACAAAACCATTTGAATCGAGAGTTTTATTCTGAATGATGATGCTTATTCTCTCTGGTGAAATCTTCAAGCTCTTTGAAACAAGAGGATAAGCACTCTCTAAAATCTTTGCTACAATCTGAGCAGAGTCTTCTACTTCTTGAGGAAAAATAATTTCAAAATGTTGAGTATCAATTTTTCGCCATTCTAAGCTAGGTGGATTCTGTTCAAAACTTAGCTGTGGAACAGGTAAAAAAACTTGGGACCAAGCGGAAAAGCTTAAAAAAAGTAAAAGTAGAATTTTCATGGTGACCTCGAATAAAAATTCTACAATCTTTTATTCTTCTCGCATAGCTTTGAGTCTGTCCCATAACGCCTTACCTACAATGCCCAGCGGCTGATGCTTAAGACGAATGAGGTTAATTTCAAGTTGGCGAGGATGAATATCTTCAAATTCTAAAACCTTTAGCCTCCCTTCGCTAATGTCTCGGCTCACTTCATGTTCCGGGAGGTGTCCCCAACCAAGACCTGAGTGAATAATATCAGATTTAAATTTTGAATCATTAATGCGCCAACGTCTTCCCCCTTCAAGAATTCCAAAACTTGTTCCATTGATTCCGCTGGAATCACTCACAACAATCTGATCGATAAAACACAGATCTTGTTGCGAGGTAATTTTCTTTTCTTTTAAAAGGGTCTTAGAGATGACAGGAAGAAGTTTTACTTTTGTAACTGGTACAATTTCAAAATGTTTTGGTCGTGAGATAAAACTTGTAATTCCAATTTGAGCATCTTTATTAAGCACTCTTGTTTCTGCTGCGGATAAAATTTCAAGAGAGAGATTTAAGCGCGTGAAAGGAGTCTTTGTTTGAAACTCTTTAATAACTTTTAGAATATCTGGAAGGGGTGAGATTCCATCCACCGCTAGCGAGATCTCTGCCTCTTCTTTGGCCTTAAAACTTAGGGATAATTCTTCTAGCTCCCCCATACTTTGAATAAGCTTTTGGCTTCGCTCATAAAAACTTTGACCGTAGCTAGTGAGAACTGGCCGATAATTTGTCCGATCAAAAAGCTCAATCTCAAGCTCTTCTTCTAACTTTTTAATGGCAAAACTAATGGCCGGTTGAGTTTTATGGAGGACATTGGCCGCTCCTTTAAAGCTTCCCTCTTCTACAATCTTATGAAAAACAAGAATTTGGTCGTATGTCATGATAAGTTTATTTTATCATTTTAATTAGAAAATATGTCTTTTTTTTTATCAAACTATGCATCATCATATCAGCATATGTTTATCTAAAGGAGTTTTATGAAGACATTACTAGCACTTACACTCGCAATTTCAACTATGGGTGCATTTGCACAAACCTCTTACAAAATTAATCCAGAGCAAACCAAAGCTGAGTGGGTTGGCTACAAAGTGGCATCTGAACACCGTGGATTTATAGGTGTAAAAGAAGGTAATTTAACAGTTAAAGATGGCCTCATCCAGGCCGGAACTGTGACCATCGATATGGATAAATTAACAGTAACTGATATCTCTGGCGGAATGGCCGAAAAACTAGTTGGCCATCTTAAGCACGACGATTTTTTTGCTACTGATAAGCACCCTGAAGCCAAATTAGCTATTAAGTCATCTAAAAAAGTGAAAGATGGACTTGAAGTAACAGGGGATCTTACTATTCGTGGTAAAACACACCCAATCACTTTCAAGGCCACAGATGTTAAAGAAACGGCCAACACTTTCACAGCTAAATCAGTTATTAAAGTTGACCGTACTCTTTATGACGTACAATACGGTTCAGGAAAAGGTCTTGCTGACCTTGGAAAGAGCCTAGGTGATAAGCTCATTAAGGATATCTTTGATATCAATGTAACTCTTACAGCTACAAAATAAGCCCTCCCTCCGTCTAGGGGCCACAATAATTTGCCGTGGCCCCTTTTTTCTCTCTAAACTTAGAACAGATTCTCTTTTACAATATAGCTATGAAATGGGTTCTCATTTTTCTCATCACGAGCTCCCAAGCTTTTGGAGCGACCATCGGTATTATTGATACAGGCTTTGACCTGGATCATGAATTTTTGCGCCCAAAAATCTTAAAGCAAGAAACTGATGAGGAAATGATTGATCCTGAATTAAAGAATAAGTTTCATGGATGGGACTTCCATGACAATTCCCATATTGAAACCCCTGTTATTCAAAACCAAGATCTTTTAAGTGACATTTTAAAATATCGAAAACTGCGCGCTAAAGGACATCGAGAAGGTCTTACCCCTGAAGAGTATGAATGGTATGGCCAGAAGAAGGCCGATAAAGACTTTAGAAATGAGCTCAAGAAATTTAAAAAGCATATCCATGGAACAGTTGTTGCCTCTATTGCTTTAAGAGAAGGCGAAAATATTAGTATTTTCCCTATTAGAGGGCTTCATATTGAAGTACCTGTAGTAGCTGTTGAAAGTGAAATTGAACCAACACCAGGTAGTCATTCAAGTCTTACAGGTATAAAAAAGTTTGAACGAGAAATCAAACTTTCAAGAGACAGGGTTAACAGAAAGTTCTCTAAAATATGTCTCTACTTATCTCTCAAAAAAATAAGTATTGTGAATGCTTCTTATGGAATTACTTACAAAAACATAGCGAGAAAATTTCAGGAAATGTATCTTGAATACGTAGGAACTGAAATACCTGCTCCGCTTTTAGATCAATATATAAACGATTACTTCAATGCTATATATGAGTCAGCGGCCAAAACG
>CAYWMU010000169.1:0-5989 GCA_964459395.1 uncultured Bacteriovorax sp. | reverse complement strand
CTGCGCCTCCATACTCAGCTGGAATACAAGTATTAATTAAACCTAGTTCCCAGGCCTTCTTGAAAAGTTCTTTTGGGAATATTCCATTCTCATCGAACTCTTGAGCGACTGGAATCATTTCATTACGAGCAAACTTGAGAGCAAGTTCTTTTATCTCAAGTTGTTCTTGAGAAAGTCCAAATTCCATTGATCAGTCCTTGATTAAGTTAAATCGGAGTCGCTTCTATTGTAAAAGATGTTGGGATTTTATGCCACGATGAAATTTGCTTAAAGAAGGGAAGTTCCTGCAACGGTCTAATGATAAAGCTGCGCTCCATCCAGCGAGGATGGGGCAATGTAATATGGGAGGAGTCTGATCGTATATTGTCCCAAAAAATAATATCGATATCGATAATTCTTGGACCGCGTAATATATCGCGGGTCCTTCCCATCTCTCCTTCAATACTTAAACAAAGATCCATCAACTGACCGGGCGTTAGGTCGGTTGGGGTTTCGAATTCTAAGACTTGATTGAAAAAGTCCGGTTGCTCTGAGTAATCCACTGCGGCTGAGCGGTAAACACGTGAAGCTGCAATTAACTTCAAGTGAAGAGATAAATGATTAATGGCTTGAGAGAGATTGAGCTTGCTATCACCAATATTGGAACCAAGAGCAATGATGACCGACATTTTATTCGGACCTTCTCATTTTCTTTTGTGCTTCATCTATTTCATTAGCATTTGGCAGATGAACATCAGGGTAGTTGTTTATGATTGATGGAATATTTCTTCCTTTGGGTGAGACTGGTGGTCCTTTAACTCCGCAGGAAATGACTAGGGAGAATAAAATTAAATAAAAAAAACTTTTAGAATTCAATGCTAAAACCTAGGTTAACTATATCTGAACCAACGTTGGCCTTTACAAACCAACCCGGAACCAATCTTCTTAGAACGGTAACTCCGAAAACTACACCACTTTTTTCTAGTTTGCTAATAGCATCTTCTTCTTGAGCAGCAATATTAAAATCTATACTTTTACCAGCATCAGGAGAGGAGACAGTTTGGGCCCTAAAGCCTACATAAGGTTGAAAGAAAGTATAAAGTGGCCCTTTGATATTATACTTTAATCTTCCCACCATATTGTTTACTACAGTTGACTGACCATCGTTTGGAAAATCATTAAAGCTTGCTCTTGAATAGAGACCTTCAAAGTAATAATTATCTGCAAATTGATAGGCCCAAGAGAGACCAACCATAACAGAGCGGCGGTTTGAACCTTGTGATTCAATTTCAGCAGCATCTAAGTAACTACCAATAAGTCCTACGAGATTATCTGTCTTAAGGTGGCGAGCTTTGTTTTCATCGAAAGCGGAAAGATCATCCTCGATCATGATATCGCCGGTGTATAAGTCATCCTCATCTCTAATACGAGGAGTTGTTTCCGGTGCAGGTATTGCTTTCTTTTCGAATTGAGAATCATCCCCTCGAACAATCTGTACTTCCATATCGCGACGAAGTTGCGTCCATTGGGCCATAGAATAAATTTTTAAAATTTTCACTCCTACTTGTCCCTGATGAATTTTAGCGACAACGGCCCGAGCAGCTAGCTTATCGTTTAGAGCAATGGAGATGAAATCCCCAGGGGAAAGCATCTGGTTATTATTAGTAATAATAAATATTCGTTTAGATCCGGAAATAATTCTTATTGACTCGGTAATGACATTACTATGATCTCCACCGCGAAAAAGATTAGCGTCCTCCACAAGGGATTGTGCCTTAATAAAGGGAGAAACGAATAAAAGAGACAGTAAAACTATAAATTTACTCATGATCTCTCTATTCTAGATGATTTTGACAAAATACGTAAATTAAACACCGAAAAATATAATTTGATAGATCGAGTCAGGCTTTATAAAACATTATCTAGCTCAAAAATTGAGGAGAAATTCATGTCAGATTTGGCCTATCAGCAACTTGCTAACAGCTCTAATAGAATGTTTGTGGTGGTAGCAGGAAATATCGGTAGTGGAAAGACCACGCTTACTAAGAAATTATCTGAGCGTTTGGGCTGGAAGCCACATTATGAGTCGGTTCAGGACAACCCGTATTTGGCAGATTTTTACCAGGATATGAGTCGATGGTCTTTTCCTCTCCAAGTTTACTTCCTCAATCACCGCTTTAATACCCACAAGGAAATTGAGTCTCTTCCTGCGAGTTCCGTGCAGGATCGATCGATCTATGAAGATGCTAATATTTTTGCTCGTGCCCTTTATGAGCAAGGAAAGCTAGATGAGAGAGATTACCTAAATTATAAAAACTTGTACGAATCAATGATCAAATATCTTAATCCTCCAACTCTCATGATTTTTTTGAGACGTTCGGTACCAAAGCTGCAAGACCGGATCAAACTCAGAGGGCGAGACTATGAGCAGGCCATTCCGGTAGAGTACCTTACTAGCTTAAATAATTACTACGATGACTGGTATAAAAATTATGATCTTGGTAAGTCCCTGATAGTAGATACCGACGAATTGGATTTTCTTGAAAATGAAGAACATTTCAATAGGTTAGTGAAGAGAGTTTGGGATTCAGTTGACCAAAAAGATATGTTTTTCCATTTCTAATAAAAATAATCGGTTGCTAGTAAATTTTTTCTCCCTCCCTGTCGATAAGGAAAGTGGTTTATACTAACTCTATATCGCACAGGGAGTGTATATGAAATATTCGGCAATGATTGCTTTTCTCAGTTTAAGTCTCGTGGCCTGTTCAGGTTCCAAATCGGCGCAAAAGGTTAATGAAGACGTTGCCCACATTGAGCTGACAGAGGCAGATGATTATCTAGATGATACATTAACGACAGAAGATCCATTAATGATGGATATGATGGGAGGATCACTCGTTGAAGAGACTCCTGTTATTTCAGAAGTAACTGATATTAGCACTACTCAAGAGTATCATGTTCAGAAAAACGAAACTCTCATGCTGATCGCCTTCAAATTATATGGTGATTACGCTCAGTGGAAACAACTCGCAAATCTTAATAGAGACATTCTTGGAAATGGAAATAATGTGAGAGAAGGAATGGTTCTAAAATATTTAGCACCGGTTGAGCAGTTTGTTTGGAATCCAACAGGAAACCCTTATCTTATTAAAACAGGCGATACTTTAGGCACGATTTCCGGAGAATTGTATCAAACCACACAAAAGTGGAGAGTTCTTTGGGATAATAATAGACCGTTGATTAAAGATCCGAATAAAATCTTTGCAGGTTTTACTATTTATTATCCAGACTTGAATCGTGACGTTGCATCAGAAAATTTTTAAGTTTTTAAAAAATTATTTAGTTAAACCCTCGCTTGTTGCGGGGGTTTCTTGTTTTTTGATGAGCTGTAGCAGCTCAAAAGATTCAAAAGATAAGCCTATCAGTATTGCCGGGCATGTTTACATGAGTGAACAGGATTATGCTGAACACTTATCAATGCTCAAAAACTCATTCCTCAAGCAACCAGAGATTAAGATTATTAATCAAGGCCCGGCGATGAGAAGATATTTCGAGCAAGTGAGTAGCGAAATTCTGGGAAAGAACGAGATATTCTTCAAGGAACTAGATAAGGCTCATGTGACACTACTTAACCTCGATATTCCACTTCATTTCTCCCTCCCTTCTGGAGAGATCTTTTTAAGTAAAGGACTGATGACGAAGTACGTGAAACACGAAAGTGTTCTAGTAAGTATCCTTTCTTATGAGCTAATTAAGAGTGAGAAGAATCTCTACCCCAAAGAAAGTTATGTTCCCACTGGACTCTTCTCTTTAGAGAGGATGGTCAATATGAACAGACTTCCGTTAGAAGATAAAATGGAAGTTCATAAGTGGGCCTACTATATGACTACTAGAACGGGACATGATGGTGAGTATTATCTTACTTGGCTGCAAACCATGAATAGAAATACAGCTGACTTTGTTTTTTTAGTGGGAGATATTAATTTAATACCGAGAGAAGAGTCTCTTTTTAAGGCTTTTCTTATTCAGAATGCTAACGAAGAAACGGTCATTTCGAAGAAGGGATCTTCTCGAGATTTTTACCGAATCATGAATCAACTAAGAGATATATAATGAAACCAGAACAGTCAGAGCAGTTTTTTATAGAGGAGCTCTACTCTCGCTCAATTGAGAGAAAGGCCATTGCCCCACAAGTTGTAAAAGAGATTGATAAATTAACGGGTGATGCTTCAACGAGACGCTACTACCGAGTTTTTACAGAAGAACAAAGTTATGTCGTTTGCTTAGATAATCCCTATGAAAAAGATGTCGCCTCTCATCCTTTCACATCGGTACAAAAATTTCTTAAAGACAAAATGATAAGTGTTCCCCAAATTTATGATATGGACTTAAGAAAAGGTTATCTTCTTCAGGAAGATCTTGGAGATGTGACACTTCTTCAGCACTTGTCAACCAATGGGAAAACTGAAAAAGAAATATATCAAAGAATTGTCGATCAGTTGATCAACCTTCATAAGATCCAAGCTACTGAAGTGGCCAATCCTCATCTTTTTAAGATGAAGTTTGACTATGAAAAGTTGATGGATGAAACAAGATTCACATTTAAGTACTTCATTAATTTCTTTCTTAAAAATGAAGATGAATCTCTCGTGAAAGATCTAGAAAGGCTGTTTTCTCCGATTATGGAAAATATAGCTTCAAAACCAATGGTCATCACTCATAGAGATTTTCATTCAAGAAACATCATGGTTAAAAATGATGATTTTATCTTCATTGATTTTCAAGACGCTCGCTGGGGACTTCCGCAATATGATCTCGTTTCCCTACTGGAAGATTGCTATTACGACCTAGAAGAATGTAATCGCGAACATCTTAAAAAGTACTATTATGAACAAATGCCTATGAGTTCTCTCGGGCAGCAAAGTTATGAAGAGTTTTGCGAACTTTATGATGACATGCTTATTCAGCGAGTGTTCAAGGCCGTTGGTAGTTTTTGTTACATTTATAATTGGCGTAAAGATGAGAGATATTTAAAGTACATCGGGTTTGCCATGGAGAAAATCAGACATACCATGAATAAAAAAGACAAATATAGAGAGTTGTCTGAAAAACTTTTTAAGTATTATTATGCAAATTGATTACTGTCTTATTTTATCAGCAGGTTTTGGAACTCGGATGGGAGAAATTGGAAAATCACTTCCGAAAGTTCTTTGGCCAATTTTTGAAAAAACTCTTCTTGAGCTTCAAGTTGAATATGCAAAAAGTATTGGCGCAAAAAAAATCTTCATCAATGTGCACCATCAAAAAGAGCAGATTCTCAGTTTTTGTAAAAATAAACCAGCTTTTGAAGACGTCACTTTCTTAGTGGAAGAAGAAATTCTTGATATTGGTGGCGGAATCCACAATCTAGCGAAGAGTGTTGGTTATAAGGGCAACTTACTTATTCTTAATGCTGATCAGTTTTTTCTCATGTCTAAAGATTTCTTAGAGGCATCATTGAAGAAACTAACAAGCTCTCCTGTCTTGTTGTTTAGTTATCAAGTTGATCCGCGTTTGGGATATAATTGTTTAGAATTAACTCCTCAAAATACTTTAAAGGCCATCATACCTGCAGCAGACTTGAAAAATACTTCTTCAGGAGTGACTTATACGGGAATAAGCTTAATTGATTTATCAAAGATCTCTGCTCATAGTGGAAAAAGCAGCTTCTTTGAATCTGTCGCCAGTTTTAAAAATAGAGATATCTTAGTTGAGAGTGTTGGAAATATCGATTACTGGGATTTTGGAACTGCTCAAAGATATTGGCTGACCATGAGAAGAGTTATAGCGACTTATAAAGTGAATTCTATTCATCCTTTTTTACGCTTTCTTGTGAATAGTAAAGCGTTGAAGTCCTGGAAAATTAATCATAATCATTTAAGCTATCACTCCACTGGGTTAGAAGTGATTCACTTAGGGGCCGATCAAGATACGAGTGGTTCAGAAAAGATTATTTCACTTACAGATCATT
>CAYWMU010000168.1:0-6040 GCA_964459395.1 uncultured Bacteriovorax sp. | reverse complement strand
CACGCATAAACACCTGAAGGTCTTCTGTGGTTTTTACATCGCTTTCAGCAAGCAGCTCTTTCAGTTTGTCCTTGTCGAATTTCATCATAAACCTCGCATGTTAGTTTAACACATACGACGTTTACACACTTCTATTTACAGGCTCGCACTCCCTACATTGATATATTGAACAATCTTTTTTAAACTCAAACCAAGTGTAAATAGTTCTTCTATCTTTTCTCTATGTTCATCATAGATAGATTTAACTTGTTGCCCTTTCTTTCTACCCAGTTTGATACCTTGAGCTTTTCTTGCTGCTAAACCAGCTTTAGTTCTCTCACTTATAAAACTTCTTTCTAATTGTGCAAATGCTGAAAGCATTGTAAGCATCATTTCATTGTATGGATTAGAGTTGTAAGGATCAATAGTAAGATTATCTTTGATTAGAATAAGTTTGATACCTTTATTTTTTATATCTTCTATTATCTGTAATGTATCAAGAGTAGAACGACCTATTCTATCTAATGAGTAAACTATAATCCTCGCCACGAAGCAATCCTGTCAAGTACCCTGATAACTCTTGCTGCTGGCAGATTAAGATCAACCTCTATGGCAAGAGCTTCCCGATTAAAGTCATCAACAACGTTAAATGTCCTGTATTTTCTCCCGCAGTACAAGCTGTCGCTCATGAAATCTATAGACCAGCACTGGTTGATAGATTCAGGTACACTGATAGGTAGAGGATTCCTATTTGGGAGCCTTCTCTTGGCCTTACGGCGCATATTAAGCTTCAAAAGGCAATAAACCCTATGAACCCTCTTATGATTCCATCTATGTCCCAGCCGACGGATAATGGCAAACAGCTTTCCGAAGCCATATCCCGGATATTTCTCACATAGTTCAAGCAGAACGGCTATGACATGGTTGTCTCTGTCTACATCCGGCTGATAGTAATAAACCGGACGGCTTATGCTGACTGTACGGCAAGCATGACTAATACTCATTCCGTATGTTGCTCTACAGTAATCTGCTAAACTACGCTTCTCCGACGGCTTTAAAGCTTTTTTGAGAGAATATCCTTCAGGGCTGTATTCTCTAAGCTGAGATCAGCAAACATCTGCTTCAGTTTGCGATTCTCATCCTCTAGCTCTTTTAATCTCTTAATGTCTGAGGCTTCCATACCTCCGTATTTGGACTTCCAGTTGTAGTAGGTGGCGTCACTGATACCGTACTCACGGCAGATGTCTTTTACCTGTCTGCCAGACTCGGCTTCTTTGAGTATTTTTACGATCTGAGTTTCTGAAAATCGACTGCGTTTCATTAAGTCCTCCTGTTATTAATCTACAGGAAAACTCTAATTTTAAACTGTAAAAAATTCAGGGATGCTTACACTATGGCGTATTGCACATCTGATTCATCTTTAGACAAAAACAGGTCAACTCTGAAAGCTTCCAGATAAGGAGACAGAGGTTCGCCACCGGAGAAAGCCGACCTTGTGATATCTAAACCGTAGTGTTTTATGCTGTTGAGTATCCGCAGACCAGTGTCAGGACTGTTTCGACAACTTTTTTACTATAGAGCGTCTATAAACGGAAACGCTGTCTCTTTTGAAAGGAGAGCGTTTCCGTTATTAAGCTGAATTTGATGTATTTTTCCAGATCAAACAACACCCTCGAAGATATTCCAACCACAAGGATATCATTTAAATCGATAGGCATTTATTATCTTTTATCTATATTGAGTTCTTTAAAAACATTGTCCAACGCAATAAAAATCTTGTTTTTTAATAGATCCAAATCTTTTAAATTTTGTTCTAATTCATTGCAATGAATACGTTCTTTTATCGCCTCAATGCTGTTGCCGATCTTATCATCTGAAAAGTCATAACCTGACTCAAGCATATCCAGTTCTAAAGAATGAATTGCTCTTTTTATATCATTAGCAGCGTCAATATCTTCATTAATCGCTTTATAATACATATTAAATACTGTATCCAGCTCTATAGAAACCTGTTCCTTGACTTCCGTGCTATTATTTTCATTGTCAAGAAATTCTGAAATTGACATTTTGTCAAAAAGTATTTCATCCTGATTTATTGAGCTGTATGCACTGATTCCTGAATAATTAATTTCTTCATCTTCCAAAATATCCTGAATGTTTTCCATGATATCTTTAATATCTTCTTCAGACTTTAAATCAGCTTTGTTTAAAACAATATACATTTTTTTCTTTTCTAAATTGATATTAGATAAAAAATCTAGATCAGATGCAGGCAAAGTCCCTGTGGAATCTACACCCACCAGCCATATAATTGCGTCTGCCTGATCTAAATATTCTTTTGCTGTGTATACGTCTTCCTCAGTCAAATTATTACTAGCAGGGTTGTAGCCTGGTGTGTCAATAAAGCAGATGCTGTCATATTCAAAGGGTGTCTCGATAGCAATGACTGGTAAAATATCTTTCATACGGAATGGGAATAATTTAAGAAAATCATGCGATAGATTTGTATATATTCCATGAGGTATATGTACGCATCCTTGATCTTTAGATAGACCCTTCACAGTATTATCTCTGCCAGAAACTATATATGCTGGTATAGCAGTAACAGGATTTATACCTACCGGCAAAAGAATGTCTGTAGATTCAAAGAAACTGTTTATGAATGATGACTTGCCAGAACTAAAACCCCCACCGAGAGCAATAATCTTTTTGTTATAAATTTCTGGAAAGGCAGAAATCATTTTAAGTTTCTTTTCAATATTCTGTAGCGCAATAATAGCCTCGGCTTCCTCTGCCAAAGACGATTCCTGATTGGCAAAACTGATAAAATCTTCATTAAACAATGCTGACAGTTTCTCCATACTTTCTGAAGTTCTTTTTTCTGCGGATAGTATGTTTGAAATAAAATCATATTTATATAGGATGTCATATTTTTCTTTTGCCAATATTTCAGATTCAGCTTTGATTTTATCCATATCTGCAATTAAAGCTTGTTCTTTTTCTAGTTGTCCAGAAATCGTTTCATCTTTATCTACAATTTTTTTTTGCATTTCTGATATCTTAGAGTTCTTCTCATCAGATTCATGCAATAGATCAACATATCTTGTCTCTATATCTCCGAGAAAATCGGCAATTTGCTCTGTAGTTTTTCTACGGTTAAATTTAATAAACTTCGTAAGCTCTTCCAGCAAAGGCGTTATTGATTTAATTTCATTCAGACTCATTACACAGCATCTCCTAACTTTTTAGTAACTCTACTATAATTCTCCAGTGTAACTGTTTTGTTATTTATTTGCTCTTCCAACTGTATTATTTCATCATCTATATAGCCGAATAGTTCTCTGCTGAAATTTATATTTTTAAAGTTCTTATCTAGACTTGTGGCAAAACTTTTGATATCCCTACCAACTTCTTTTTTAAACTTTAAAATATATTCTCCTACCTCATCAATGAAATCATCAGCCCTGTCGCCTGTAAGAGTTCCTGACACTTTGCCGTGGGAAGAACCTGAAAAACCACGTAAACCTAAAAAACCACGTGAACTAATATTGTCTTCTTTTTTGTCCGAAAGAGAATCAGGAAGGTAACCTTCATATGTAAAATCAGGTATTTTTGCTGAATTAATAACATTTCTTAATGCCCTGAGAATATTGTTTATGTCTATATAAGAATCGTCTATGCTTTCACGTAGTTTTTTAGTAATGACTACCTGTAGGTGCTTTTTCCACTCAGCAAGAATATCTCTTGAATGTAAATCAAGTTCTCGCTCGATTTTAAGAGTAAGTTCCTCAATTGCTCCCTTTACAGCCCCCACTCTGACAGTGTTATATGTCCTTGTCTTAGTTTCGGTTCCACCACCCCAAAGTTTTCTTGCTAACCATGAACGAACTCCACTTTTGTTAACAGTATATGTTTCGGATTCAGTTTTAACACTACCGGAGACTTTACTATCTGTTTCATGAAATTATGTTTCTAATTTACTGTTTAATTCCCTAATGATTTTACGTTCAACTTCGTCTACTAAGGTCTGATATTCCTCATCCACTAAACCTGAAGACTTCTCTTTTAATATATTTAATTTTTCTTTCTTTTCTCCAAGCTGATGAATATTGCTGTTCTTAATAAGTTCAACCTGCCCGTGAACATATTTTCCCAGTTCATTCCTATAAGTGATTAGGGATTGCTTTTTAGCATCAAGAAAATCATTGACTCTCATTTGTAAAATTTCATCTTTTTTTCTCCTGACATCATCGATTATGTTTAGTAATTTTGTTTTATTTGAAAGCATTTTTAAATTTTCAAGAGATAGCTGTCTGTCGGCATCTGAAAAGTAGTCTGGATAATTCTTTAATAGATTTTCCCATGCTTTACAGGCTCCAGAGTCCCATTTAGACCTATCATCAAAATCCTTAATTAATGTTTCACATATCCCTGATGAAAATATAAGCCTAAAATCTTTATCATTTATTAGTTGATCATATGCATTTCCGATTTCAGGATGATCTTTTTTGATATCTTCAAGAGTAGACACCATGTGATCCGAAATTATAAAAGAGGCCTTCTCTACCACCGCATTCAGGACTCCGTTATTCTCTTTTTTTAAATTTCCATATAGTTGAAGATCTATCTGGCTGGCTACTACATATAATTCTCTGAGACCTTCTTTAGACGTTATTCTATCAAGCAACTCAGTATCTTCATTACTAAAAAACTGACCGGACGGACTAACTATAAAGATAACATCACAAAACTTCAGAAGTTCTCTCGTTCTCCCTTCTCTGGATTGAACAGGATCATTTATTCCTGGTGTATCAACAAGAGAAATATCTTTGAGGTTTTCCTGAGGAAGCCTGAGATGAACGCTCTTTGTAAAAGGCATATATTTACCGTCAGCCCCGACATAATCTATCAGTTCATTTTGCAAATTATTCAGAGAACTGCTGTTTATCACTATGTTGGACTCAAGTTCTTGATACTTAACAGTTGATTCTGCCATTTTCTGGAATTGTTCATGAGCTGCTATCAGGCTGATATTACCCTCACAATCTCTTTTGACTGCTCTTATGGCTTTTTCCCTTAACCCAAAATCATCTGGGTTCGGTACATTTTCTTTTGTTTTATGTGATTTTTCTTGGTTTTTCTGAATGAGTTCGTTCAGCTTCTTATCTATCATTTTTTCAACTAATTCATAATCGTTCTTAATCTCATCAATATCCTTCTGCGTAAAGAATTCAACTTCCGCAGCCAGTGTATCACCGTAAGTTATCTGAGTCAGAGCAGCAGTCATTGGTGTGGCAGCTTTAGGCAGTATAGATTCTCCATCAAATAATATTGCATTCAGCAGTGATGATTTCCCGGCTTTAACACGACCAACGATACCAATACGTAGCAACCTGTTTTCTGCGTTAATTTCATCGACAGCTTTTTGTAAAGCATCTGGTGATATGATAGCATATTCATCTTTCAAAGATTTTGCTTCATTCGCAAGAAGTTCAGCGTGTTCCCCAACAATAGTTTCAAGTTTTTCAGACAATTCTATAGGATTCATAATCAGGCTCCTTCTATTTTGAAAATAAGATTATTTGCAAGGGTGTTAATGTTGGACAAAGCATTTTTATAATTTGATATCTGGGCATTAATATCAGTATTTTCCTTTTCCAGTTTTTTCTGCGCTTCCGCTACAGCCTCTTTTCTGACAGTTATTGCTTCTTCAAACCTTGATCCGATATTATCAATTATACTAGTCAGTTGTTCTTTCATAACAGGTGGGATATTGTTTCGTACATTAGACTTAATGCCGGGTATTACTTCAGTCATAATTTTACTCTTTACAGCCTCTTTTTGCCGTTGCTCATTAGAATTCTTAAACAACATATTTATGACGTTTGGCAGGAAAACAATAACCAACTCCAACACAGGGTTTAAAACATTCGACAAGATTGATAAAGCTGTGGTGATAGTTTTATACATATTTCCAGTATCACTTCTGCCTTTTCTATCTTCTATTATTTTTTTTTTTGTGGAATCCGTATAGTTTGAAATTTTTTTGTCAGTATTAGAA
>CAYWMU010000167.1:0-6074 GCA_964459395.1 uncultured Bacteriovorax sp. | reverse complement strand
CTACATGATGACTGGAGATAAAAACGTTTCAAAAGACGTTGCCCGCGCTCTAGACGTTCTTCTTATCCTTCACGTAGATCACGAGCAGAACTGTTCAACATCTTCAGTACGTATGGTTGGTTCTTCTAAAGCAAACATCTTTGCTACTATTTCAGCAGGTGTTGATGCTCTTTGGGGCCCTCTTCACGGAGGAGCAAACCAAGCTGTTCTTGAAATGCTTGAAGAAATTAAAAACTCAGGGAAAGACTACAATCATTTCTTAGCTGAAGTTAAAGATAAGAACTCTGGAAGTCGTCTAATGGGATTCGGTCACCGTGTTTATAAGAATTTTGACCCACGTGCAAAAATTATTAAAGTTGCTTGTGATACAGTTCTTAATACTCTTGGTGTAAAAGATCCTCTTCTTGATATTGCTAAAGGTCTTGAAGAAGTGGCCCTTAAAGATGAGTACTTTGTTTCTCGTAAACTTTATCCGAACGTGGATTTCTACTCTGGTATCATTTACCGTGCTCTAGGAATTCCTACAAATATGTTCACAGTGATGTTTGCTATAGGTCGTCTTCCAGGTTGGATGGCCCAGTGGAAAGAAATGGTTGAGCAAGATGGTTTTAAAATCTGTCGTCCTCGCCAAATCTATACAGGTGATACTTCAAACTCTCTTAAGAGATAATTTCACTCAAAGACCCCTCCTTTCGGAGGGGTCTTTTTTTCCTCACTCTATTTCAAACTTTTAGTCGCGCCATGTTTCTGACGAGAAGGGTATATATCCCTAACTTGGAGAAATATAATGAGACTTATTTTGGGACTTCTAATAGCTCTGTTTACAACATCAGTTTTTGCCTTAGAAATCAAAGTTGATGATTGGAGAAAAGACCGAGATATGGACCGAAGTATTGTGCTCTTTACTCAAAGTGTCCCTGAAAAAGTCGCTCTTGATTGTCAGAGTTTTATCCAAGGAATGTGGTTTGGGGAGTTTGAAGAAGCTTATGTTGTTTTAATGGATCCCGATCAATGCATGGGACTCATTGATAGAATTAAAAGCAGTATTAAACGCGGCTCTTCTCACTGCATTGAGATTGATGATGAGGTGAAAAAAGATTATCGTTGCAGGTAATGAAATTACTTTTTTTACTTCTTATATTCGTTTTTGTGGGCCCGATCTATGCCTTTGATTGGCAAGGACACCGAGGGGCGAGAGGACTTTATCCTGAGAACACTTTAGGAGCGATGGAAGTTGCTTTAAAATATCCCATTAAGACTTTGGAGTTTGATGTTGTCCTCACTAAAGATAACAAAGTTATTCTGAGTCATGAGCCTTGGATGAATGAAGTTATTTGTCTTGATCCTCAGGGGAAGAAAATTAAAGGTAAAGAATTTAACATTTACCAAATGAATTACTCGGAAGTAGAAAAGTTTGATTGTGGTTCTCTAGCTAATCCTCATTTTCCTCAACAAGAGAAAGTAAAAGTAGCAAAGCCAACCCTGAATGAGGTTCTCGATAACACTAAAGATAAAAATAAAAATATTTTTTACAACATCGAAATTAAGTCCACCGTAGAGAATGAAAACCTTGGTTTTCAACCTGACTATAAAGTCTTCTCTGATCTTGTTATTAAAGAAATTAAAAAGCATTTACCTGAGTCGCGCTTTAGTATTCAAAGTTTTGATTGGAGAGTTCTTAAATATATCCATCAAAAGTATCCAAAGGTGAAGTTAGTCGCGTTGAAATACGGCCCCTTCAAAGCTAGTAATGTCATCTCAGAGCTGGGCTTTACACCCACTGTTTTTTCACCATACTTTAAAGATTTAACAAAAAACAAAGTCCAAGATTTACAGAAGAAGGGAATGAAAGTGATTCCATGGACAGTAAATGAAGTAAAAGACTTAAAAGCTATTAAAGAAATGGGTGTTGATGGTATTATAACTGATTATCCCAACCGTATTATAAAATGATTGAAATTAAAGACTGCCTACCACATCTCCTTTACCAATTTAAATCTGAGCAAGAGATCTTTGACTCAATCATAGAAATTTCTAAGAAGTTCACTACTGAGAGGGAAAACATTAGTGATTATCTTCATGATGATCGACTGGTGTCGGCCTACACTCTTTATTTTCTTCTAACTAATATTCCTAAATTTAGAGGAATTCTTAATTGGTTACCAAATGATTTTGTGGAACAGCTAAAGGGCGCAACATTTATTGATGTAGGAGCAGGTCCTGGAACTTTCTCAATTGCCTTTCGGGAATGGACTTCACAGAGTGGTGAAGTTTACCAGATTGAAACCAGTAAAAAAATGAAAGAGCAGGCAAGGCTATTGTGGGATGGTCTCTATCAATCAAATGAACTTATTCAAGAACTCCCCAAAAATGGAGGAGGTCCTAGAGTCATGTTCTTCGGGCATAGTGCCAACGAAATGGGACCTCAGACAGCTCTTGATTACATTAAGAGAGTAAACCCTGATCACATTATTTTCTTAGAGCCAGGAACAAAATCCTTTTTTAAAGAGATGCTTGAAATAAGAAAAGTTCTCCTTAAAGAAAATTGGAATCAAGTCTATCCGTGTTCCACTCATGAGAGTTGTCCGATGGAGAATACAGATAATTGGTGTCACCAATATCTTCATCATGTTCATACACCTGAAATCGAAAGAGTGAGTCAAAAGGTTGGGATTAATCGTCGTTACATGGCAATGACTCTGCAGGTTTTCTCTAAAAATATTTCTTATAAAACTAACTCGGCAAAGATTATTAGAGTGATGCCTGAGACAAAGTTTAGTTTTGAATGGGAGATTTGCGATCAGAATCAACTCTATGACGTTCAAGTAATGAAACGTGGGATGAACAAGAGTGATATGAAAAACATTTCGAATTTCTGTGCAGGTGATTTAATAACCTATGAAGTTGATAAAGACTTAGGCCCTAATAAAAAACGAATAAAACTTATCCTCTAGATTATTTTTAGCCAAAACATTGACAGATACAAATCAGCACCCATCTTCTACTATGTAAGACACACTAGGAGGAGACAATGAATAAATTTGATCAGGTTGTTTTAGGTGCTCTTGATGTTGCTCAATCAGAAGCGCTCAAAAATAAGAACACCGAACTTCATCCAGAGCATTTACTCCTTGGGCTCATACTTAATAAATCATCCTATGTTTCGAAGGCGATGAAAGAGAATCAGGCCGAAATAGAAGGTCTCATTGCTAAATTGCCTCGAACTACCGGCCAAGTAAATATTGAGTCTATCAGACCAAGTTCTAAACTTTCAGAATGGCTTACACTTGCTTCTAGTGAGGCGGTCAGGGAAGGTAAGCAAGAAGTTGCTGAAAAGCACTTGCTTTTATTTCTTCCGCAAATTATTCCAAATCTTAAAGTGGATTACCAAAAATTTAGTGAACCAGCTGAAGAGGATATAGAAGTCCCATCTTTTCTGGTTAACCTTAACGAGATGGCCTCTTCTGGTAAACTTGATCCGGTCATTGGCCGTAGTAAAGAGATTCGTTCTGTTATTGAGATACTAGGTCGAAGAAATAAAAACAACCCAGTACTAGTTGGTCCTGCCGGAGTAGGTAAAACAGCTATCGTTGAAGGACTAGCTGAAAAGATTATCAGAGATGAAGTTCCTGATGTGCTAAAAGGGAAAACCGTTTACTCATTAGAGATGGGTTCTCTTATGGCGGGAACTAAGTATCGTGGGGACTTCGAAGAGAGAATTCAGAATCTTTTAAAATTTGTGAAATCGCAAAATGGACAAGTCGTGCTTTTCATTGATGAGATTCATCAACTTGTGGGAGCTGGAAGAACAGACGGCGCGATGGATGCAGCTAACCTTCTAAAACCGGCCCTTGCCCGAGGAGAGCTTCACTGTATAGGTGCGACCACTTCTGATGAATATCAGAAGTATATTTTAAATGACCCTGCTTTAGAGAGAAGATTTCGCTCAGTACCGGTGAATGAACCAAGTCGTGAAGATAGTGTGGAAATTCTTATGGGTGTTCGTCAGAAGATGGAGGCCCATCACGGTATTAAAATTTCAGACGATGCTATCTACAACGCTGTGTTTTTAAGTGATCAATATATTACAGATAAAAATCTTCCGGATAAAGCGATTGATCTTCTAGATGAGGCATCTAGCGCATTGAAGCTTTCCGCAGAGGCCATGCCTGCTTCTTTAGTGGAGTTGCAAGCAGAGCTAAGAACAAAGAAAATTTTAGCGCAAATGGAAAAGGATGAAGAACTCGAATCTGAAATCGAAATTCTTGAAAAAGAGTTTCAAGAAGGTAAAGCGGCCTGGGAAAAAGAAGTTTCAAGTCTTAAAAAAGTCTCTGAAATTAAAAACCGCTTGGATCGCTTACAGTTTGAGCTAGAGAGTGCTGAAAGAAACCAAAACTACGAGGAAGCTTCAAAGATTAAGTACATGATGATTCCTAGTACGCAGAAAGAACTTGAGAGCTTTGAGCATGACTGGATTCTTGGTAGAAAACATATTGCTGAAGTGATTGCAAGGCAGACGGGGATTCCAGTGGAAAAGATTTTAAAATCTAAGCAGGACTCAATCCTTCAATTGGAGTCTTTTCTGAATACTCGTGTCTTTGGTCAAGAAGAGGCCATTCATGAGATTTCTGAGACTCTTCTTGCTTCTTATGCTGGACTTTCTGATGAATCAAGACCGATGGGATCTTTCTTACTCTTAGGTCCAACAGGAGTTGGTAAGACAGAGACCGCCAAAGCACTGACTCAGTACTTATTTGATAATGAAGAGAATATGATTCGACTGGATCTATCAGAGTTTTCTGAAAAGCATTCAGTGGCCAAGCTTATTGGGGCCCCTGCTGGATACGTTGGTTATGAAGAAGGGGGAGTGCTAACAGAGGCAGTAAGAAGAAAACCTTACTCAGTCATTCTTTTTGACGAAATTGAAAAAGCACATCCTGACTTTGCGGACATCCTCCTGCAAATTCTCGATGATGGAAGGCTGACTGATAATAAAGGTCGAACTATTAACTTTAAGAATACGATCATTATGATGACTTCAAACTCCAAAGATCCGAAAGCAGATTTTAAGCCAGAGGTTTTAGGAAGAATGGATGCTGTATTAAATTATCATCCTTTAAATAAAAGAGTGATGAAAGAGTTAGTGGATAAACAAGTTAAGCTTCTCAATGAAAGACTAAGATCGAAGAAAGTTCACTTATCTCTTGATAGCTCTGCTTATGAGACGCTTGAAAATCAAGGTTTTGACTTTAAGTATGGAGCTAGACCACTTAATAGTGTTTTCCAAAGAATAGTGACTCGTCCATTATCTAAACTTATTCTGGAAGGAAACCTTTCTGAAGGAGAATTGGTGATGAAGTGGAACGGTCAGCAGATGGAAATTGTCCCTAAACATATGGAGAATGCTCAGCATCCACATTGATAATGAAAATATTTTTGTTAGTATTACTTATGACTTCATCTGTTTCTCAAGCATCTAAGGATTATAAACTTAGTGACCATTACGATGGCACTAAGTTTTATAATCCTCGTAATCATTCACTCAAAAGCTCTTGGGATGTTCTTAAATGGAAATTCACCTCTCAAAGGGCAACTTGGCCAACTTGGATTGAGAATAAAGAATATGATTTCACTCTGATTGAAAATACCGAAGCGAAGGTCATTACAACTTTTATTAATCACGCTACTTTCTTGATTCAGTTTCCAGAATTAAATATTCTCACAGATCCAGTCTTTTCCGATCGAACCAGCCCTTTTACCTTTATAGGTCCTAAAAGAGTGAGAAAACCTGGCATTGATTTTAATAAGTTGCCGGGCATTGATGTGGTCTTAATATCTCATAACCACTACGACCATCTTGATGTGGAAACTTTAAAGAAGCTTGATGAAAAATTCTCTCCTCTTTTCTTAGTTCCACTTGGAGATAAAAAACTTTTGAAGTCCCATGGGCTTAAAAATGTTCAGGAGCTTGATTGGTGGGACAATGTAAATGTGAAGAGCTATCAAGTAACTTTTGCTCCTGCTTATCATTGGTCGGCCCGAGGTCTTTTCGATAAATGTGAAAGTTTATGGGG
>CAYWMU010000166.1:0-6093 GCA_964459395.1 uncultured Bacteriovorax sp. | reverse complement strand
AATCCAGCTAACAAAAGAAACATTCTTGCTGATGACAAACTGAGAAAAGTTTTCGGTAAAGATGAAGTAACTATGTTTGAACTAACTGGTCTTCTTGGTAAGCATCTTAACTAATTAAGTTTTGATTAAGGCCCTTTATAGGGCCTTTTTTTTTGGCCATTTTTTTGCAACTTCCTCCTCAATTTCAAGGGAGTGAATATGAAAATAGTCAAATCAACTTTTAGCGCTACACTGTTATCTTTTTTAGTTATTTCTTGTGGGGATGATGCTCTAAGAAATCGTCTTCAAATGTCAGATACAAGTCTTCAAACATCCTCATCCAATCTCAATTTTCAAGCTCTTAATTCAAGTGTTGCTGGTAATATTTCAGGGACTGGCTCTTTGCGTTTAGATGGGGGAAAACTCCACGTAGAAATTGAGTCAGATGGGCATTCCCCTAACTCTAGGCATATTCAGATCGTATACAATAAAACGCGTTGTCCACTTGATTCAGATGATGCGAATGGTGATGGAATCATTGATTATCAAGAGGCCATTGGTACTGATGGAGAACTCGTCTCATTGACAAGTGATCTAAGTGAAGGAGGTGAGTATCCTACAGCAGATGAAAATGGAAAATATCAATACAAGGTATCTGCAGATTCCACTCTTAATAATTCAAGCTTAGAAGGTCGGGTGATAATCATCCATGGAATTAGTGAGACAGTCACTCTTCCTGATACAGTACAAGGCGCAGAAGGATTAAATAGTCATGAGTCTCTTCCTATTTCTTGTGCTGTCATTGAGTTTGAAGAAGAGCAGGATCAACAACTGGTGGTACAACAGGTGAAACTACTGGAGATATGACGACTTCTTCAACAGGAGATCAAGAACAAACGACCACTGGTGGAAAGGGTGGTTATCAAGAGCAGACAACTGGCGGGAAAGGTGGTTATCAAGAACAGACAACCACTGGTGGTAAAGGAAATCATCACCAGCAACAACAACAGCAGCAACAACAGCAACAACAGCAACAGCAGAAAACGCACTGGAATGGAGATCAAGAATTAAGTGGTGCAACTACAGGAATCTGATCAACATTTTTTCCATCGGGCCAGACCTGTTGATATAGCTGACTTCATTGAGCAGCAAGAGTTTGATGAACAAATAAGACTTATTCATCAACTAGATATCAAACTTGCTGCAGCTGTATTTAGTTATTTTCCTGGCGATTTACGAATGACACTAGTGAGATCATTTGATGATCAGAAGCTAGTGTCATTAATTCAAGCTTCCTACCCAGATGATCGTCTCTATATTTTAGAAGCCTTAGGCAAGGTTAAAGCTAAAAGTATTATCGGTCTTCTCGATACTCATAGTAGAGAGGAGATCCAAACGAGATTGAACTATCCTAAGAAGTCAGTAGGTCGCCTGATGACACCTTATTTTGTGCGAGTAAGACCTTCTTGGGATATGAATAAAGTCTTTGATCACCTAAGACGTTATGGGGGGCATGCAGAAACTTTTGAGGTAGTTTATGTCATTGATGATGATGATAAGTTGATAGATGAGGTTTATCTAAAAGATGTTGTTTTAAGTGACCCTTCTAAGAAAGTAGCAAGTCTCTTAGATGGACGCTATTCCTGCATTAATGAAATGGCATCCCAAGAAGAAGCCCTGGAAATGATGAAGAAAGTGGACATTAACGTTTTGCCGGTCGTAGACATCGATAATAAATTAGTCGGTATCGTTACGGCCGATGATATTTTTGATGTGGCCGAAATTGAAGGGAGTGAGGATTTAGAGAAGTTTTCTGGTATAGAGGCTTTAGGTGAAAGGTATTCTCGAGTTTCAATTTTTCATCTTTTTAAAAAAAGGTTAACTTGGCTTACGTTACTTTTTATTAGCGGAGTCTTTACTGTTTTAGCAATGTCTCGTTTTGAAGAGAAAATTGCTAGTAAGGCGCTGATTGCCTTGTTTGTCCCGCTGATTATTGCAAGCGGGGGAAATACGGGAACTCAAACGGCTTCACTCATGATTCGGGCTTTTGCCCTTCAAGATATTCATTTAAAAGATTGGGGCTGGGTTATTAGGAGAGAGCTGATTTCTGGATTCATGCTTTCTTTGGTTTTGGCCGTTTTAGGATTTGGACTGAGTTATATATTTTTAAAGTTAAATCACTCTGGCGAGAATGCTATCTTACTTTCAAGTGCCATTGCTATATCTCTGATTTGTGTCGTCATTGTAGGGAGTGGCATCGGAGCATCTCTTCCCTTTGTTCTTGAAAAGCTAAAGCTCGATCCGTCAATAAGTTCGACTCCAGCTGTGACAACAATTCTTGATGTTACAGGACTTGTTATTTATTTTAGTGTTATTTCAATAGTGGTTGGGATTTGATTCTAACAGAGAGAATCATTGGAGGATGGTCGCTTCCTTTTGAGTTTTTAGGAACATAAGATTCTATGACTTCTACACCTCTTGCAAAAGTATAATCAAGGATATTCCCTGAAAACTTCTTACGAAGATGAGAGTTCTTGAAATCAAGATTTTTTAGATTTCTTTTTTTACTTTCTTTTTCAAGAAAATTTAATCTCTTCTTATTATGAGTATTGAAATCTCCAGCAAAGATTACTGGGCCTTGGTGTTCATCAATTAAGGAGAACACTTGATTGAGTTGGCGATAAAAAGCATTATTCGTAGTGAAGTTAATTCCGTGAATAGAGATAACGAGTAAAGGATTTTCCTGATTCGTTAGTTGATAATAAGTTGCCAGAGTTGCTTTAGGAGTATCTAGGATTGGTTCATTATCTGGTGAGTGAAGAACAGTGACGTTTTGAGGTTGAGTATTGGCACCAATCATATTGCCAGTTGTAATTCCATAAAGGAGGTACTCAAAACTTTTTCCAAAGTCCCAGCGCAAATCATTGAGTGAGGCAGTCTCATTTAAAAACATTTCATTCTCATAAGCTTCCTGAAGAAGTATGAGATCTTTATCCTCAGAGAAAGCTTGGAATTCTGTTGGCCAAGCTTTTTGTTTTAGCTTCTGAACATTCCAAACCAATATGTTGACTTTCTCGCTATCTAGAATTTGAAAGCGTGCCATTCCTCGGTATGAGTGGGCTTCTTCAATAGGGATAGGTTTAAAATAACGGGAAATGGGGTAAGGAGCGTTGATTAATTCTGGCGGTAGCTCAGGGTGAACCTTAGCGTAAGAAGATGGTAAATAAATGAGTGCCAGCATTAGTAACTTCAGCATGCATTTATTGTAAGAAGGTCTTTGAAGAACTGGCAATAACTTAAGTCATTTCGCATAATATTTATTACCCTAGATGTTAGATATGTTAAGAAGTCGCTAAAGTTTGACTTCAAAACCTGGTTTTTTAAAGGGTTTCACTCTAGCTTAATAAAGTTTTCAAATGATTTAGCCCATGTTTCTATGGCCATTCTTAACAAGTTGGGGACTGGAATCATGTGGAAACAAATCACTTTTTCGAATGTAAATAAGTATATAAGTCGAGGAACAGATCAGCTAACTTTCAAAAAACTAGAGAAGTTCTTTGAGAGTAATGAGGTGACTACGGCATGCGATAAAGATCTGAAAAAGATCCATCTTAAAACTTCATATAATTTTAAATGGACATTACTTTCTTTTATTACATTGATTACCGTTCTTAAGCTGATTGGACCGGTTATTATCCATCAATTGATTTCCGAGTTAGATCTGCTCATTGCTCAGAAGAAGTCTTGGGTGGGAGCGGCCAGCTGGAGTTTGATACTTATTGCCTGTCAGATCCTTCATACTTTTGTAGGTCAACATTACATTTATAGAGTCACAATAATCTGTCAGAGTATTTCAAAAAAAATTAACAAAATGATTTTTAGTAAAGTCTTGAGTGATTCTGCTCCTGTTTCAGAGAGCGAAGTGATCAATCGGTCCGTTCAGGATTCAGAAAATGCTTCTAATATTCTTTGGATCGGGACAGAGTTAGCTCTTTGTCTTTTAACGATAGTCTTCTCTAGCATTTGTCTTCTTTTCTATTTAGGTCACTCCGCAATTTTGCCGTTGGTTTTATTGTTTACTATTTTCCCAATCGGAAGAATGTATGCCAATCGTTTTTCTAGACTTCAAACAGTTATCCAAAAGCATAAGGATGATCGCTTAGAATCACTCTCTAACTTCTTAGGTGACATGACTGCTATTAAGTCTCTTGGGTGGGAAGGTGCAGTCTTCAACGAAATTCGTCGACCAAGAAGAATTGAGCAGTATTTTTGGAACAAACTTATTAAACTCCGTTCACAATCAACAGTTTCATTCTTGTTGATCAATGCCTTGGTCGCTTCAATGGCCTTTGGTCTTTATATATTTAATGGTGGGATTTTAACTGCTGAGCTAGCATTTGCTTGTTTATGTTACTTTGGTTTTCTTGAACCTTCACTGAAGCAACTTTCTAAAATGTCCAATGATTTAGCAGGAGCACTGACGGCGAATAAACGAATTCAGCTCTTCTTAAATAATGAGACAAAGTCTCAATCTCTTGTTTCTGATCCAGGCCTTTTCGAATCACAGTCAGTTGCAATCGTAGGTAATCTAGGTGGAGGAAAGTCTACACTACTAAATAGTCTAATTCATGCTTACTCAGGGAAAACAGTGGGCTATCAGCCTCAAGACCCCTATATTTTTGAGGCTTCACTTCTTGAGAATTTAACACTGGGAAAAAGTGTTTGTAAGAAAGTGATCAATAAAGCTCTCGATCTTACTTTTCTCAATACAGATCTTACTTTCTCGGAGAGGGGGCTTAGAACTCGTCTTAAAGCTGGAGGAGGAGATTTAAGTTTTGCTCAAAAGCAGAGAATTGTTCTGGCAAGAACGTATTGCCTTAACCCTGAAATTCTACTCTTTGATGAGCCATGTTCAAGTTTTGATAGTCAACGTGTGGACTTTATATTCAATAACTTGATTTTTGGTGAATGGAAAAATAAGAAAAAAATCATTGTGACTTCACAGATAAGGCATCTTTCAAAGTTTGATAGAATCATCTTTATAGATTCATCCCGTTGCCTTCATGTAGGTAATTATCAAGAACTTCTTTTGAATCATGAGTTTCATAAGCTTGTCATTACCGACAAACAAAGTGGCGAAGATTTCATAAGGGAGAGTTCCCCAAAGTATAATTTTCATGATGATGAAAATAATGATGATGATGAAGAAGTGAGTGATAATGAAGTGACACCTTCTCTTTACCTTTACTACTTGAAGGCCATGCATGCTTTTAAAGGTAGAAAGAGAGTTGTTTTGACATTATCTTTGCTTGTTCTTTCGGCTTTGAGTGTAGCTTTTTTACCGATTCTGCAAAACGTTTATATTACAAAATGGACAGGACAAAGTGGTAGTTATCACTGGGCATTAGGTTATCTTGGAATTGGTTTCATCCTTTCTTTATTAGCAGGAACTCAGAATTTTATTTGGTCTTCTAACACATTTAAAGCTGCTGCTAATATTCATGACTCTGTTTTAACAAGTGTACTTGGTCGTTATATCACTTTCTTTGATCTTTATCCTGGATCAAAATTATTAAATGTATTCTCCAAGGACCTGGATACAATTGAAAAAGATCTGACGTTTCATTTAGAGGATGCATTCATGTCATCTCTTCATACGGTGACATCACTTCTTGTTTTAATGATTACTTTACCTATCGTTATTTTTGTACTCATACCTGTGTCTTATTTCTTTACAAGAATAGTGAGTGTATATCGAAGAAATCTCTGTAGACTTAAAAACTTAATTGCGGAAGCAAGAATTCCTCGTATCAGATCTTTATCAGAAGTCGTCGAAGGGAGAGATGTCATCCTCGCTTTCAATGCTCAACGTTTTTTTCAGGAGAGGTTGAATCGTGGACTTAATTATTACCAGGATGCCATTAGTTTTCAAACTGTCTTTTCCCGTTGGTTTGTTATCAAAGTGTCTTGTTTAGGCTCAGTTATATCTTTGGCAGTAGCGGCTTATGTTTGTTACTACAGTTCATTAGGAGTTATAGGGAAGGGTGTTGCTTCCATGATGATCCTCTATAGTTTTAAATTTTGGGAGAATATTTGTTGGTCTGTTAAATCTGT
>CAYWMU010000165.1:0-6100 GCA_964459395.1 uncultured Bacteriovorax sp. | reverse complement strand
ATCCATTCTTGACCAAAGCTAGGCGCGGGGTGGATTTCGGAGAGGTAGAAGGCGGAGGTGGGTGGGGGAAATGAAAGATGGTGGATAAGAAATATCAAAATGAAACATGATTGCACTACAGTTATCCAGAAAGACATGTAAGTAATTTAACAGTCATCATATTAAGTTAAGTGTAAAATGAGGAAATAAATTAAAAAAAAGATAGAATGATATAATAGTTATATGTCTGAACAGAATAAAAGCGACCAGCTAAAAGTAGCAGAGCAACAGCTGCTAACTATTTATCATTATGCTTTAAGTAATGGCTGGGAGGGGGAAGGTCGGTTTTCAGCAGATCAACTTAGGAGAATTGACAAGGGATTTGCAAGGTTTGTTTTAGCCATGAATTTATTTCCTCAATTGCTTTTAAATCCACAGTTTATCAATGCCATCATTCCTGATGATGAACGACAACAAGCATTAATTGATATACTTAGTAGTTATTGGGATGACGTGGATGATTTATTCTTAATCAACTTAGTCTTCCAGCAGATATCTCAGGAAATTGACAGACAGCAACCGGTGTCTCTACTGAGACTTAGCGAGTATTTATATAAGCATGAAGACACTAATTTTAATCACGTTATAACTCCATTAGGCAAGAGCGGCTTGATAATAAAAATTTCAGGGGATGATTACCTTGATGCTAATTTTGCTGAGCTAATTAGGCAAATGGACACCTGGGAAAAATATGAGGAGAATTTTCAATCAATTGGCTGGCCACGTCCAGAAGGAATAGGAGAAGCTCGCTTTAACATCTTAAAATGATATTTAGCTTGGCTTGATCAGCAACAGTCTCAAGATGAGTAATCAAGAAAATATTAGCATACACTGGAATTTTGCTGGGTTGGATACCCCAAATAGCCGGAAAGTCATTGAAGCGGAAATTGATATCATAACCAGAGATATTCTCCCTAATCAATTTCTAGAGCTATGCAAAATAATTTATCAACAGCTGACAGTAGCATACTTAAGTCAAGTTAGCATGGCTGAGTTTTGGCAGTTGGTCGCAGGAGAAAATCCAGATGCAGAAAGTAAAAGAAGAGCCACTTGGCTAATTAATGCGTTAATCAGATCTCAGTTGGCTGCTAAGAATCCCCCAGATATTCCTGATGGACCGAGTGCATATTACTTAAAAAGAGAGGTGTTGGAGTTACTGTTTAGCACTAATTCGCTGAAAGAGTTAAGCAGGCTTTGCAGGAGAGAGGATTTGAGAATGGTGGCCAAGGCATCGGCGAAATTTTATTTGATAAGCTCAGACAAGCTGTGGGTGCTGCGTCGGCTACCCGGCCCAGTAGAACTGAGTGAAAACCTGATTTTCCCACCCTATATTTAGGTAATGTTATACAATAACTACTATGCTAAAAAAGCTAATTAAAAGCGATAGTAGTTTAAGAAAAACTTTTAACAATTATTGGCCTCAATTAGTATTATTATTCCTGTTAATTTTATTGGTTATAGCAAATTTATCTCCTAATAGGTGGTTAATGGGTTGGGATAATTTCTCATCCTCTCTAAATCTTTCAAAGAATATTCTTCGAACCCTTTCTACGTGGAGAGAGTATCGAGGATTTGGAGTAGCTACAGACTCTGAGATTGTGGATATCTTTAGATTATTAATATTATGGGTTTTTGACTTATTTTTACCAAGTATCCTTGTTGAACAATTTTATTACATCATAATGATGGGTGTGGGTGTGTTCGGGAGTTTTTATCTAATTCGCCAGGTTCTACTTTGTTTTTTAGAAAATAATAAGCAAGAAAAAGTTCAGTATATTATTCAAATTAGTAGTTTTTTGGGCGCAATTTACTATGCTGTCAATCGATTTGCACTTGAAACATTTTTATTTCCGACGGCAATGTATGTTGAAAGATATGCCTTTTTTCCTTGGATGGCATTTATTATCCACAAGTTTGTACATCAAAAGAAAATTATTCTAAAAGAATCATTGGCTTTTATATTTGTTTCTCTTTTAACCAGCACTTCTTATTTAACAGCCACCTTATTTTTTACTTTCTTAATAATTGTTGCCTCTTTTTTATTTTCAGCAAGAGAAAGGATTTTAAGACTGATAATGACATTTGTTTTGTTAATTGCTTTTAATTCATTTTGGTTATTACCATTTGGCAATTACTATTTTCAAAAGGCAGAGCTTATTCCTAAAACATCTTCATTTATAGAAGTGAATGAATCATTGTTAAATAAACCAGCCTCTGAATATTCGTGGCATAACTTGTTGTTTCTTTATCCCTATAGTATTTCTCAATCAGCACTACCGTTTACAAACCTGATAAATGGAGAAGATGTGACAGTGACGAGCTTTGCACATCCATTTTCTCAACTGAGCAAACAAACACAGATTTCTTTAGTTTTTGCACTTTTGATTATCTCTTTCGGAATAATTGTGGTCATGCGACAAACTATGCAGACAAAATATCAAAATGCCTGGTTATTGGCTCTCTTGATAAGCCTGCTGATTTTGCTGAGAAAAGATCTTCCACCAACTGGTTTTATCTATACCGCACTTACTAAGATAATTCCAATGTTTGAGGTAGTTTTTAGATTTGGTTCTGCTAAATTTTTTCCACTTTTATTAATAGTTTTTAGTACTTTACTTGGCATTGGCTCATTTTCATTATTACAAATCATCCCAAGAATTAAGATAAAAACTGTTAAATACTCATTGCTGGTGTTAGGCTCAGTAGTTCCTTTTCTTTTGTTAGCAATACCTTATTCGAGTTATCTTTCAGGAGGATTGTTTCATCGATTAATGAAAGTCGACTTGCCTATTGCTTATGAAGAAACTGCAGAATGGCTTGATAATCAAGAAAGTGGAAATTATAGACTGCTTCATTTGCCATACGACAAATACTCTTATTGGAAATCTTATCAGTGGGGCTACTTTGGTTCTTCATTTATTAATTTTCAGATAAAAGGATCACTACTTGATCGCACATTTGAGCCCGCAAGTCCAGAACTTGATGCATATTTTGCGACTCTTACTAGACTGATAACCGGTTACCAACAGCTAGATAGTGAGATGAAAGAAAATCGTGTTGAGTTGATTTCTCGATTACTAAAAATTACCAACACCAATTACCTATTGTATGACGAATCAGTTGGAGTTGAGTTGCAGCCTCTGGGACTGCAGTCCTGGGGAGTCTTTGCTTCTGAGGAATGGGATAAAGTTGTGAAAGCTTTGGAAGAAAGGGGTGATATCAGAAGAATAAAAACAACTACTATCGCATTACCAGAAAGTGATGCAAAACTAATTTTATTTGAGGTGCTAAATTTGCATACAGACTATACTCCAGAATCAGCTATTGCCGTAGATGATCAATTAGAGGTTGGGTTTATTGATCCATTGCTTAATCAAAATATGACATTTTTCCAATCAAATAATGAAACAGAGAGACTTACCTTTCCTTTATGGCAACCCCTTAAAAAGATACAACCTAAAGAATCTGGTTTGGAAATAAAAATACCATTTGCACATAATGGCAATCTTATTTGGCAATTAAAAAATGAGAAAGACACGCAACAAATTTATGAAGTTTATGCGAGAGAAATTGGTGAAGGGCTTGAAGTTTCTTTAAAAGTAAAAAATAGTCCATTTAACAATGAGGATTTGAGCGAAGCCGTCATATCAGCAGTGGTTCCTGGATATGATCAAGGTCTTAAGCGCGAAAGTAACGAAATATATCTTTCTAATTGGCACAAACTAAATCAAGTGAGCTCAGAAAACTATCGGATTAAAGTTGGTGATACAATTTTGCCTTTGCCGAGTCAAATTAATCAAGAACCAACACTGATTGGTTCAGTATTTTTAAACACTGAAAGCGCACCAGCTCGTTTAATTAAACTAGAAAGTAAACAACAGATAGAAGAATCTTCAGCCTATCTCACGGATAATCCAAATTGTTTCGATGATAAAACAGCTAATTACAGCTATGATTTTGAAGTTGATCAAGAAGTTGTGGTGAATACTCAAAATGGGATGACATGTTTTACAGTACCTTTAATCAACGCAAATGATTTGACAGAAAGTTTCTACTACGAAGTTTCATTCTCTGCTTCTGGAATAATTCATCAAGAAACTTTTAACAACAGCAAGTTAGAACCGTTAAATCTAATTCAGGGCTGTATTTTCAATCCTACCACTGGTTCTTGTCTAAATTACCGCGAACTATTATCTGTACCTGCTGATAAATATTCTCGTATTACGCTTGTTTCAGACCAGCTTATAACATCAAGACAAAATCAGTTATTAATGATAATTCCCAATTATCCACAGGCACAAAAAGAAGTAAGGATCAAAGATATTGAGTTGAAATCGTACGTAGCACAAGAAGAAGTAATTATCGATATTAATAGTAATTTGGACAATAGCGGTTTAACAACTCAATCTTCTTCTACCGAGCTAATTCTAGAGCTGCCATATGTATTTTCACCAGATAGTTATTTTTATAATTTAAAGCAACCAGATATAAACTATATTCCCTTGCCATGTGAACAAGGCGCTAGGTTTGTGGGCCTAAACAACGATGGTTTTACTAGATCAGAAATACAGAATTGTTTTCAAGGTCTCTCTGTTAGCTTGCCATATTTTGACAATCGTACTTATTTTTGGCATATTGAAGTGGCAAAAAATGGAGGAAGGCAACCTAAGTTTAGAGTATTACAACCAGATGCAGAAGTAAAAAATGAGATTATATCTAGATACGATTTGTATCCTGATATGTCTGAAAAAAAACCATATCGAGTTCATACATTGTTTAATGCTGAGGGATTTATCGGTTCGACTGATACTCTTGAGCTAGAGCTTTACCAACTGGCAGAAAATAAGGGTGGTCTAGAGCTAAGAAATATGGAAGTAATGCCTTTGCCAGTCGCTTGGCAAGATATGTCAGTAGCCAACGGAAATTACATCAAATCGTTTACTCAATTAACACAAGTTGAAGAAACTAAACTGCTGCCGTCGCTATGGAAAATATCCTTCTTTGCAGATAGTCATCAGGATGGTCAAGTATTACTTCCATTTAATCAAGCATTTGATTCGCAATGGCTTATACTATCTTCAAAAAGCTTAGTTAATTTGCTCTTTAAAAGAGAGCAGCTTCCTGCAACTCACGTTAAGGTTAATGGTTGGAGCAATGGCTGGATTATCGATACAAAAAATTTACCTCTAACGGGAGAACTGTATGTTTTCTATTGGCCAGAACTGTTGACAGTTTTAGGATGGATAATAACTTTATTTTCAATGATTGGACTGTTGGCGGTTACTTATTGGAAAACGAGAAGTCAGCCAACTCCAACTCATCTCGGGAAAAGAGTACCTCAACAGTTGGGGGGAAAGTCTTAGCTTATTTTTAGATGCATACCACTTGGACTGAATCTTTCGTAGTTGACGATATACCCACCAGTTAACTTTTGCTGGTAGTAACAATCCCGCAAGAAGTTCGCCAATCCAAAATGCTCTTTCCCAGATTACTGGTTGTTCAATCATCTCTGCTGCCCAGTAATGAACTTGCCAAGTTTTAATCATTTGTCTGCGGTGATGGGCTAAGGAACCACATTTCTCGTGCCATCTAACTCGTGTGAGAATCTGATTAAGATTAGCCATTTTACCTACCTGTCCCAGCTGGTACCACATATGAACGTCATCTGCGGGCCAGAAGTATTGAGAGTAGCCGTCGGTTTGTTGCCAGGCATCTTTGCGATACATGACCGTGGGATCAGAGTAGGGACTGACATACAGCCACTGACTGCGAATTTGTTCATCAGTCAAAGGAAAAGATAGGTGGTCGTAGTGAGGATTATCATGAGTAAATAACTCGATTTGTCCGCCTACCACCACGTGGTCAGGATGTGACTCCAGAAAAGCCACCTGCTGAGTTAGTCGATCAGGCATCATGAGGTCGTCCTGATTAATACGAGCAATGTACTTGCCGTGAGCCTTATTAATGCCGAAGTTAAGCGAACGGGTCAGACCTCTATTGTTAGAAAAACGATAGAAATGAATGTGAGCATGTTGCTTGGCATACTGCTGGCACTTATGGC
>CAYWMU010000164.1:0-6159 GCA_964459395.1 uncultured Bacteriovorax sp. | reverse complement strand
TCAACGATAACAATATCCAAATTGCAGCAGACCTTAACGCTCCTAAGACAGCAGTAGATTCTTGTAACAAATCTTACAAAGGAAATAGAGAAGAAATTGCTATGTGTATCCGTCTAGCAATGGCGGGACACTCGATCTCTCAAGTTCTTAACTCTGCTTCTAAGTCTCCAGAGTTTGATACTCCGGATACAAAAGTTGTTTCTTCTACAAACCACAATCACCCTCAAGGTCAGTGTCGTCTTGATACATACTTCGCTGGAGCTCTTTGTGATGTAAGTATGAATATTGATGTTCACCCTACTGATGAGACTGTTGGTACATGTAACCGCTCAACAGGTCACACTGTTGGAACAAGACCACTATGTTGGTTCAAACCAGCTAACTAATAAAAACTTAAAAGCTCCCTTCGGGGAGCTTTTTTTTTGACTAAAAAAGAACACAAAATAAAAAGGCCAGCATAAGCTGGCCTTCATTTTTTTATCTAAAAAGAATATTATTTTTTAGGAGCTTCTGCTTTATTTACCTTGAAGAGCTCAACTTCAAAAATAAGAGTTGCGCCACCAGGAATTTTAGGAGGTGCGCCTGCTTCACCGTAAGCAAGATCACTAGGAATAACAAACTTTGTTTTACCACCCTCTTTCATCAACTGAAGACCTTCAGTCCATCCTTTGATTACGCGGTTAAGTGGGAAAGAAATTGTTTTTCCACGCTCAACAGAAGAGTCAAACACTGTTCCATCAGTAAGTGTACCATGGTAATGAACTTCAACAGTATCTTCAGCCGTTGGAGTTGCACCAGTTCCTTCTTTGATTACTTTATAAGCAAGGCCTGACTCAGTTTTAACTGCGCCTTCATTTTTTACAAAGTTTTCAATGAAGCTAGTTCCAGCTTCTTTTTCTTTCGCAGCTACAGCATCCATTCTAGCTTTGAATACTTCTTGAATTTTAGCTTGATAAACACCCATATCCACTTCAGCTTGCTCACCTTTTGAAGCAGCTGCAATTCCTTTGTAAAGAGCAGCAATCTCTTTATCAGTAAGGCTTAAGCGAGAGAGGTTACCACCAAGCATATATCCCATAGCATAAAAAGTTTTATCTTCTTCAGAGCTAAGTGAGATTTTCTTTGGATCGTTAGAGTTACAAGATACAAGAGATAAAGTTCCAACAACTAGGGCCGTTGATAGCCAAGTTTTTTTCATAGTGAAATCCTTTGTTGATAAAAAACATTTTTAGTCTAACTGTATTTCAAATTTTTGCCAATGCTAATCATTACCACACATGGGCCCTACGAAGGATCAAAATCAAACCTAAAGAACCCACGACTCCCGAAAGGAGTCCCACCGGAATCTCTGCTCCTACAATTGGGAAAGAGTAACAGACTAAATCTGTCAGCATAAACATGATCCCATTAATTATTCCTCCTATGACAAACTCCCCTTTTAAACCAAAACGTCTAAACCATAATCCTCGTGAAAGAATGGGTAGAACAAGTCCTAAAAAAGCGAAACCTCCAAAAAGAAAAACCAATATGAAAATAGTGACTGAAGACAGAACTAAAAAAAAGCGAGACATCTTCTGATGATTAATTCCAGCTAGACGAGTTATTTCTGGGCCCGTGGAAAAAATCTCAATTTCTCTCCAATACTTTTTAAGTCCTGCAAAGAAAAGAATGAGAAGAATAATTACTGGAAACAACTCATTTAGACTTACGAAGCGAAAATGACCAAAGAGAAGCTCCGTAGGAAAGTCAAAGTTGAAAGCTAAAAATAAAAACTGCCAAAGTGAATAAAGAGCGCCCACAAAAAGATTGAGAGCAAGTCCGAGAAGTAATAGCTTTTGCAGATTAAACTTTTTCTCGGTTAATTTTGAAATATAGATTCCAAAAATAACAAAGACGACTATCCCTAATATCAGTTGTCCGGAGAAAGGAATCGTCATTCCCAAAAGGACTGTTAAACTGTGAAAGATGAGGATCCATAATACTGAAAGAGAATCAAGGCCAACGGTGGAGGTTGAAGCCAAAATATTTTGGGATCGCAGTTGAATGAAACTTCCCATTAATGACATCAAAGTTCCGGCACAAAAAGAGGCCACTAAACGAACTGATTCTTCAAACATACTTTGCCTGCAATGTATCTTTTTCGATATAAAGTTCGGCCCTCTTTTGCGGCAGAGTACTCAACCACGAACTCTCATGTTCAATGACCACCACATAGTGCTCCTTTATAAGCTCATTGAGAAAGATAGAAAGTTTCTCCTTTCGTCCATCATCTAAGTATTGAGAAGGCTCATCAATGATGATCACTTTATTTTTAACGCTCAGGCCAAGGGCAAGCTTTAAACATTGATTTTCTCCACCTGAAAGTTGATGCACAACATGCTGAGATATTCTCTCTAGTTCAAAAACATTCCATAAATAATTTAAAGATTCTAAAGAGAAGTGATCAGGTCTCGCGTTAATAAAAATATTTTTGATATCGATTAATTGACGATTATAAAAATGACGTATCGGTGTTTGTTCAATCAACGTAACATCGTCAAAAAAATGCTCTTTAATGAAAGAGGCCAGAGTAGACTTACCTATTCCATTAACGCCTTTGATCAGATTCACTTTATTTTTGTCTAAGATTAAACTTATATGACAAGCACGGTGAGGCAAAAATTTCTTTTCATTAATAATAATGTTCATAGACGAGTATCATTCTACCTATTAACCTCTTAAGTGTTAATTTTTTTCAGGAGAAAGATTTATCATGAAAATGCTTATCTTAACCCTTCTATTTTTTGGTTGTGCTCATAAAACATCTGATCGCTATCGAGAAGGAGATAACACTGGTCAACAGGCAGCTTTAACAGTGGAAGAGGAAAGACAGCTGAGTCTTGAAGCTTTAAAAGAAATGCAAAAAGACTATCCACCTACAAAAGATAAAGAGCTGCAGGCCTATATCGAAAGAATCGGACATAAACTTGTTAAGGCCAATGGTCTTGAGAACAATCCCTACAAGTACACTTTTACTGTTGTTGATATGAATCAGATCAATGCTTTCGCTCTACCAGCGGGAACGATTTTTATTACCATTCCTATTATTGCTATGGCCGATTCTGAAGCTGAAATTGCCGGAGTCTTAGGTCATGAGATTGGTCATGTGACAGCACGCCACACAGCAGAGAGGATGTATATCCAAAAGAAAGAACAAAAAAAGACCTGGCTTCTCGGAGGAGTTGGGGCGGCCATTGGCGGAACTGCCAGATACTTTCTTGGACAAAAATTGTGTAAACCCAACGATACTGAATGCAAAGCAAAGTACGCTCTCTATGGCGCAGGTGGTGGAGCCGCAGGCGGATTACTGATTCAAAAATACGGGTTTCTTAAAAACTCTCAAGAAGATGAGTTAGAGTCGGATCGTGTGGGTTTTAGATATGCTGTAAAAGCAGGTTACGATAAAAATAAAATTGGTGATTTCTATAACAAACTTGCTCAAGTTGAAGAGCAATCTAAAAAAGGTCAAAATGCACTCATGGGTTGGTTAACAGATGCTATGTCCACCCACCCACCTTCAAAGAGCAGAGTTGCTCAGGCCAATGAGTTGAAAAACTCCACTCCTGAAAATAAAGGAATAGCGAGTAGTAGTGAATTCATTCGTATGAAGAAAAAGGCTCAAGCTATTATGAAAAACTATCCCGCTCAAAAATAATTTAGTAAATATTTTAAGAACTCAAGTTGAGTGTATCCAGGAGTAAGAGCTCCTGGATACTTAACATTAAATTTTTTATCAGTAACCTTCTCGATAGTCTTTTCCCCATCATCATAACTATCCTGCAAACCAAAAAAATAAAACTCCCCTCTTAGAGCGGACACAATTTTCATAGAGAAATTAAGATATTCCAGATCTGATGGATAGCTCTCTAGGAGCTTTTCTTTTTTTAACCAGTAAACAAAACCATCATTACTGAGGACCGTTTCCGGATACTTAGTGCTCATTTTTCCGAGGAAGAAAATGCTTTTCTTAATCTTAGAAATATTCTTTTTTATATCCTCTTCCAGATGATTTACTCTCTCTATAAACTTTTCTTTCTGCTTACTGCATCCTTTAAGATAGGTAGCAAGAAGAGATTCAGTTAACTCAATAACCTCACGAGGAGTCTTTCTACGGGAATCAATCTCAATGGCCTTCACTTTAGGGAAGCGATTCAACACTTTTTTTAGTTCCCGGCTCTTATCAAAGAAAACAACTTTTCCTTCGAAGGATTTAAGTGTCGCTGTTGACAAATAAACCCCTCCTGGAAACTTGGTTCCCTTAAATTTTTCAATGGGATGATAATATGAGATCCCCTCTACTTGATTAATGATTCCCAACTGATCAAGGTAAGTAGAAACAGGTCCTGAAAGAGATATGATATTTTTTGTTACTAATTCACAGCTATAAGCTTTTCCTGAAAAAAGAAACAACAGGCCGAGACTAATTAAGATTTTCATCCATGAGCTCATTTGCTAAACGATCACAATACTCGTTCTGAGGATGCCCTCCATGCCCTTTCACCCATTGCCAATCAATGCCGAGAAAACTTCCTCTCAAAGAATCAAGTCGTTGCCATAATTCTAGGTTCTCTGGAGATTTACCATCAGCTTTTTTCCAACCTCTGGCCTTCCAACCATTTACCCAAGTCTTCATTCCTTCAACAAGGTACTTAGAATCTGTTACAACTTTGATAGAAGTAAGCTTGGGCTCTCGTCCAAGAGCCGGAAGTTTTTCAATCAGTTGCTCTAGTCCATTAAGTGCCCCTAGTAACTCCATCTTATTATTAGTTGTTTGCATTTCAAATTGGGCCCCTTCTAGCAGAACTTCTCCTGCATGGTTTTGAGCAACAAAGGCCCATGCCCCTGGCCCTGGATTCCCTCTACAGCCTCCGTCTGAATACAGGGCTACAGACATAGGCTCTTGAGCAATTTCTGCAGGAGCAGGAAGATTTCCCCCTTCCTTGGGCGCAGCAACGACCACTTTTGAAACGGCGATATGTAGTTTTTCAATGGATTCTTCTAGATCATCATTCAGTGCAGAATGCTCATTCAAAAATTTTTTAATTGTTTTTAATGAATAAAGTAATTTTTTTTGCATAAAACCCTTAACTAAACGCAATAAAGCTTGAAAGCTTTGGACAATTATCTAACGCAAGAGTATCTTTTCTTCTACTTGAAAACTAGTGAGGAAAGCGTGGATCTTGCATTTTCAATTAAAGTTTATAAACAATATTTTAATTTTGCATCTTCTCATTTTATGATTTTCGAAGACGGCACACGTGAACCACTTCATGGGCACAATTATCGAGTACTTTTGAAGGGCGAAGCTCCGAAGCTTTCGGGCGACATGGTTTTTGATTTCCTCGATATCAAACCTATTGTTCGAGAAGTTTGCGATTCTTTGGATCACAAGCTTCTTATTCCCAAAGATAACCCTAAACTCAAAATTTATTCTGATAAGAAGAACTACGTCATTGAGACACCTGACGAAAGCTACTTCTCTATTCCTCAAAGCGATGTTCTTCTTTTGCCTATTCTCAATACCAGTGCAGAAAGAATCGCAGTTTATATTAGTGAAGAAATTCGACAAAAAGTAAAAGATCGCTTTGGATTTAGCTTTAATAACCTAGAAGTGGAGGTTGAAGAAACACCAGGACAATCTGCAGTGTTTGTTCATCGAGAATTATGATTTTTTCTGAAATTGAAAGTGGATTAACAAGAGAAGGAAATAAAATTGCTGCTTTTAAAACTGATGTTAAAGCGAGCAAATACCTCTACCTTATGGCCGGAGTTCATGGTGATGAAGTTGAGGGAGTCTATGTTCTTAAAGAACTCTATGAATGGCTTAAAACCGAACATTCTTTAAAAGATCTCCCTATCGTGGTCATTCCAATCGTCAATGTTGATGGTTACCGTGCAGGAACTCGAGTCAATGCTCATCTCGTAGACTTGAATAGAAATCTTCCTACGAGTGACTGGCAACCAGAAGCTAGTGAGAAAAAGTACTACCCTGGACCAGAAGCACTTTCTGAGCCAGAGAATCAATTTTTAGTGAAACTTTTTGATAAGTATAGGCCAGGACTTATCCTCTCCTTCCATACATGGAAGCCAATTTTAAATTACAATGGCGACTGTGAGGAC